>CAVYIL010000265.1:0-17666 GCA_963768325.1 uncultured Flavobacteriaceae bacterium
AAAAAAGTTGGGGAGAATCCTTAAGTTTGCATAAAAAATGGAATGAATTTTTCAATAATTTCTTCAATTTTGCCAGAAGGACTATTAACTCATTTTGATATTGTTGATTTTAAAGAATTGGGCAATTTACAAACTAAGCAAGACTGTTTTTATATCTATTTAGATGAGAAAAACATAATCCCCAAAGAATATAGGTCTTTTGAATATGAGTCCAAAGGTTTTTATGACAGGAAACAAATACAAGACTTTCCCATAAGAGGTAAAGCAGTTTATTTATGTATAAGAAGGCGAAGGTGGCGTAATAAGGTCGACAAATCAAAAGAAGTAAAAAGTGATTATTCTATTATAGCTGAGGGTTCTAAATTAACCATTGAACTTTCAGATTTTTTAAAAGATACAGGTAGAGACTCAAGAAGATACAATAAGTAAAATATCTAGTTATTACGGTGTTAAAGCCAATTTGTTGCAACGCCATTATAAGAAAAAAATCAGTGGTTTTAAGGACTGGGAACAGTTAAGTCACTCCGAAGATTATTTAATTTATCCTGAAAACATTGGAGAACATTTAAGCATCGACGAAGTGAGTCTGTCTAAAGGAGAACTCTATACCTTTGTCACCAACAAAAATGGAAGAGGAAAGAAAAAAACATTAGTAGCCTCTATAAAGGGCACAAAAAGTCAAGATATTATTGGTGTTTTAAACAAAATTCCATTAGATAAAAGAAAATTGGTAAAGGAAATAACCCTTGATATGGCAAACAATATGCAATTGGCTTCAAAAATGTGTTTCCCTGAATGTTACTTGGTTACAGATCGTTTCCACGTTGTAAAACTAATAATGGAAGCCCTGCAACATTTAAGAATAAAATACAGGTGGGAGGAAATAGAAAAAGAGAATCAAGCAATCAAAATTGCAAAAGAACAAGGGTTAAAATACATTCCATTTAGTTTTGATAATGAGGATTCTCCCAAGCAATTATTAGCAAGAAGCCGTTATATTATTGCTAAAAAACCTAACCAATGGACAGAAAACCAAAAGATAAGAGCTGAATTATTATTTAAGAATTATCCCCTTTTATATCAGGCATACAAGCACACCCTTAGAGTTTAGAAACATATATGAAGAAACCTCTAGAGAAATAGCAAAAGAAAAAATAATAAACTGGATGCAAAAAACAAAGCTTCTAAATATGACAGTCTTTAATACCGTGGTTAACAGTTTAAATTATCACTTAGAAACTATTTTGAATTTCTTTATAAAAAGACATACAAATGCAAATGCAGAATCTTTTAACTCCAAGATAAAGTTGTTTAGAGCAAACTTAAGAGGGGTAGTTGATGTGAAATTTTTTCTCTTTAGAATGGAAAAACTTTTTGCCTAATCCCCAGAATATTTATGTGAGCCTATTTAACTCCCCAAACTTCCAATTGGTACGATCTATAGAAAGAATGTATTTCTCTTGTTTAGGCAGTAGGCCAAATACTAACTTGGCAATTAAATCTCTATCCAATGTGTAACCTGATATGAAACGCTGAATACGTCTTAATGATGACTCAGCCTTAGAGGTGCTATCAAATCCATTCGCAAGTTTGCTGAAGGTCACTGTTTGAACCTTACACAAGGCACAAATAAAATGTGAAATTAATCGTAAACGAGCTTTGTTAATTGTTCCCTGAAAAAAGTCGGACAATACTGCGTTTAATTCAGTACTTTTAGAATAAGCATTGGTTTTCTTCATCGTAATTACAGGTTGTGAATATTTCTATAATATACTTATAATCAATAATTTATAAAAGTATTATCGCAAGTAATTTGTTAAAAATCAATGCTTTGTATTTTTGTCATGTACTTAGATTTTTTTGTATAAATGTTTTACAGTATTCTTTGATTTCATTTCTGGTTTTCTGAAAAGCTAAATGGATTTCTTTTTCTGTTCCTTTTACTTTTGATGAGTCAAAAAAATTACGATGGACTTTTATAGCATTTCCTGAGAATAAGGGACATCTTTCTTTTGCGTTATCACAAACAGTGATGACGTAATCAAAGTTTATCGTGATATATTCTTCTAAATTGTTAGAAGTTTGATTTGTTATATCAATACCGTCCTCATTCATTATAACTACTGCCATAGGGTTTACTCCATGGGCTTCTACTCCTGCACTGTAAATATTCGCTTTGTTTTTTGCGTAATATCGTAAATACCCCTCTGCTATTTGACTTCTGCAAGAATTTCCTGTACATAATACTAAAATATTTATCATAGAGTATAATTTTAATGTGATTTCAATACTTAATTTTGATTTGGTGTTTTTTTACAGCTACAATATTAAGATTTTTAAAAAGACATTCGGCACTGTGTTTATTTTAAATTATAGTAACTATTTTAATTTTTTAATCACAACCTGTATAATATAATACACAAATACACGCTTATTGTGTAATATTTTAATATATTTGTGATAGGAAATATTTTATAGGTTTATACTAATAACCCACTTAAGATTGTTAATTATACACAAAACATGATAAATACGTATTACAAAAAACTAAGTGAGGAAAACAAAGAAATAGCTGTTTATAGAATTGCTAATTGTACAAATTCCTCAAAAAAAATTGTTAAGAAAGCATTAGAGATAAATAACCCTGTTATGGGGATAGAAAAAAACAAAGTAGTTATAAATCGATATTCATACGATAGGTTATACAGAATTATACAGAATGAAAAACGTTCTGTTAAAACTGATCGAATACTCTAAAAAGGAACAAATATTTTATTTTTCAATTAATAGAATTCTTTTTAAAGGCTAATTACATAGTTATCAAAAAACCTTTTATGTTGAAGTAGTAAAAGAAGTGTATTTATATTGAAGTCGTTTAAACTTTTATAGAGATAAAATAAAAGGGTTGCTGATATTTGCGTTTCATACGTAAATCAATATAAAACAACCATTTATGTACAGTGTACTAGACAAAGATATGATAGAATTAGAGATTGTACCCTATTTATCAACAAGAAAAAGAGGATTTTCACCAACCGTTCCTTTAGCAGAGATTATCAATGCTATTCTTTACAATCTAAAAACAGGTGTTCAATGGAGGTTATTACCAGTAAAAGCTTTGTTTGAAACTCAAGTTTTAAGCTGGCAATCCGTATATTATCATTATAGGAAATGGTGTGTTAGCGAAGCTTTAGAGAACTGTTGGATTGAGTTTCTTAAAAGACATAAATCTAGTTTTGATCTTTCTAGTGTAGACCTTGACGGAAGTCATACACCTGCCATTCGAGGAGGAACTAGTGTGGGATATCAAGGTAGAAAGAAACGTAAAACCACGAATGCTCTATATCTTACTGATAAGCAAGGATTGCCACTTGCTATGTCTGAACCTGTGTCTGGAAATCATAATGACCTGTACGATATTGAAATTCAATTTGAAGTTGTAACTGCTACATTGGAACAGGCAGATATAGAGACAAAAGGATTATTCCTAAATGCAGATGCAGGATTTGATTCCAAAGATTTTAGGAAATGCTGTGATAGCAAAGAAATAAATGCCAATGTATACTTTAATAAACGTAATGGAAATGCTGATAGAGATGAGTATTTTGACCAAGAACTCTATGACTTGAGATATATCATTGAGCGAACCAATGCTTGGTTGGACAGTTATAGATCTTTGCTAAACAGATTTGACACCACTATTACAAGCTGGAAAGGATTTAACCTACTGGCTTTCATAGTAATTTCCGTTAAAAAATTTAAAAATAAAAAATTAGAAAAAGTTTAAACGACTTCATTAATTATATTTGATAAGTTAAGAGTAAACAATTGATTTTTTATTTAGCATCACTTTTGTTTTAAAAAAATGGAACAGTAATAAACATAAATAATTATGAAATACATAAAATATTTATTCGCCAAACTAGGTCTTTTGGTATTGCTAGGTATTGGTATACAATGTGCTACGAGCCAAAAAATAGACAAAGTTGCACCTGTAAAAATAGAAGGAGCTTATTATCAGGATTGGATGTCAGGAGTTAGAGAAGGTGGTCATGGTTTTATGGTTTATGTTCCTGTAGAAGAAAACTCAGCTGTTCAATTAAATTTTATTTATTTCAAAGGAAAGAAAATTGAACTAGAACTAAATAGTGATAAAGTTATGTATGAAGGTCGTTATACATACCCTTCTGAAAAAAGGGATTTGATAATGAGTAATGACCCTAAAAAAGAATTTAGAAATCCAGTTCCAGAAATGGAAGTAAAAATACCTTTTGATCTAAAGGATGAAGAATGTATATTTAATTATACTAAAAAAGGGAGAAAAGGTTATTTTAAACTAGATAAGTTACCAGAAAAAGAAATGAAACACTATCCTATGGAAATGAGGTAATTATTTACTCATTTAATTTGCTTATTTTCAACGTGTTAAAAACTGTGTTTTTACTTTAGTTAGCAATTTGTAAACTTTATAATAAAATAATGACACTAAAATCAGAGTTTTGGTTATAAATCATCAATAAAATAAAGATTTTTACGCCATATACTTAGAAATATTTAACAAAAACGGCTGAATAGTTACGAAATGAGACAATAATAATCGTATTTTTGTAGCTCAAATCAGACTATCAATTGAGTGTTTTTCAAAAACTTTTCAAACAGACGATTATATACGGATTAGCAACAGTGTTTCCACGAATATTATCATTTTTGCTAACGCCCTTATACACAGATGTACTGCCAACAGAAGAATATGGCAAAGTATCTATAATATTCTCTTTTTTCATTTTGTTTAATGTTATATTAGTTTATGGCATGGAAACTACATTCTTTAGATTCTTTAACAAAGAATCTAATAACGAAAAGGTAATAAGTACTTCTGCTATCTCCATAATATTTTCCACATCTCTCTTTTTTGTTTTAGCATTAATTTTCAGAGAACAGATAGCTAAACTTATTCAGATTAAAGCAGAATATATAACTCTGATTATTTGGACTCTATTTTTAGACACATTGGTTGTTATCCCTTTTGCATACCTAAGAACTAAAGAAAAATCACTACAATATTCTATAATCAAAATCTTAAATATAACAGTCAATTTTGGATTAAATATATTTTTACTATGTTATCTACAAGGATTGTCACATTTTAATATTTTTAACCCTATGTATGTAGAAAATTATGAAATCAATTATATTTTGCTTTCTAATGCAATTGCAAGTGGGTTAACCTTTTTATTACTGTTACCATTTTACACAAAAATTAAGTATAGTTTTGACAGGATATTATGGAAACAAATGATGAAATATGCACTACCTGTCTTGGTAGCAGGTATAGCTTTTTTTATTAACGAAACCTCAGATAGATTTATATTAAAATATTTATTACCAGAAGATGTTGCTGAGCATTTTGTAGGCATATATTCTGCTTGTTATAAGCTAACATTATTTATAACATTATTTGCTACAGCCTTTAGACTAGGTATAGAGCCATTTTTCTTTACCTATTCAGAAAACAAAAATGCACCCGAAATGTATGCCCTAATAACTAAATACTTTGTAGCCTTTGGCTCAGTAATATTATTAGGAGTGGTAGTATTTGTACAAGTTCTTAAAACCTTATTTATTAAAAATGAAGCTTATTGGGAGGCCATTGGGATTGTTCCTGTTTTATTGTTAGCAAATTTTTGCTTAGGGATTTATCACAATCTATCTGTATGGTACAAAATAACAGACAGAACAAAAGTAGGGGCTTATATATCATCTGTAGGTGCTATAATTACCTTATTGATTAATTTCGTAATGATCCCTAGATATAACTATATAGCTTCTGCAATAGCCACATTGGTAGCATATGGAACAATGATGGTATTGTCTTTTTATTTTGGAAAAAAATACTATCCTATACCGTATGATTTAAAAAAAATAGGAATGTACCTAATAGTGTCTATAGGTTTCTCCACACTCTCTTTTTATGTGTTCGATAGCAATTATATCATTTCTATTCCGTTGTTATTAGTGTTTTTAGTAGTTTTGTACCTCTCAGAAATAAAAGAGCTAAAACAAATCATTAAAAAATAAAAACACCTAGAATTAGGTGTACTTATAACAACTATGCAAATAAAAATAATAAACAAATCATCTCACAATCTTCCTCATTATGAAACAATTGCTTCTGCAGGAATGGATTTGAGAGCCAATATAACAGAATCAATAACCCTTAAGCCATTAGAGCGAACCATTATAAAAACAGGTTTGTTTATAGAATTACCAGTGGGGTTTGAAGCTCAAGTAAGACCACGTAGTGGGTTAGCTGCAAAATATGGTGATAACCGTACTTAATGCTCCTGGAACAATAGATGCGGATTATAGAGGAGAAATTGGAGTGATATTAGTAAATCTTTCTAACACAGATTTTACCATAGAAAGCGGAGAACGAATCGCACAGTTAGTTATAGCCAAACATGAACGAGCGGATTGGTTAGAGACTGTAGATCTATCAGAAACCTCTAGAGGTGAAGGTGGTTTTGGTAGTACAGGAATTAAATAACAAGATAATTAAAAATTAAGTGTATAGCGTCAATATTTTATAGAAGACTAGAATGTCTGTAGTTCAAAAAACACCTACTAAATATAAAAAAGACTATACTCTAAATTCCTAAATTTATAAAAAACATATAAACATGAAGATTATAGTACCCATGGCAGGAAGAGGTTCTCGACTAAGACCTCATACTTTAACAGTACCAAAACCCTTAATTCCCGTAGCCGGAAAACCAATAGTACATCGATTAGTATCAGATATAGTCAAAGTATTAGGAGAACCAATAGAAGAAATAGCTTTTATCTTGGGAGATCCTGCATTTTTTGGAGACGACATAATAGATAGCCTTAAAGAATTAGCAGAAAATCTTGGGGCAAAGGCATCTATTTATCGACAAGACCAACCATTAGGAACAGGTCATGCAATTATGTGTGCCAAAGAATCATTATCAGGACCAGCGGTTATTGCTTATGCAGACACATTAATTAGAGCAGACTTTAATCTAGATAAAGAAGCCGACTCCGTTATTTGGGTAAAACAAGTAGATAGTCCAGAAGCTTATGGAGTCGTTAAATTGAATGAAAAGAATCAAATAATAGAATTAGTAGAAAAACCTCAGAAATTTGTTTCGGATTTAGCTGTAATTGGGATATATTATTTTAAAGATGTTGGAAATACTAAAAAACGAATTGCAACATGTTTTAGACAACAACATTATTAATGGAGGTGAATACCAAATTAATGATGGGATCAAACGAATGATGGCAGTAATGGCAACATATTTGTAACTGGTAAGGTAGATGAATGGATGGATTGTGGAAACAAAAATGTTACTGTAGAAACCAATACCAGAATGTTAGGGTTTTTGGAAAAAGATGGAGAGAAATTAATAAGTGATTCTCTAGTTCAAGAAAATGCGATTATCAATCCTCCTTGTTATATAGGAAGTGGTGTAACACTTAGAAACACGACCATTGGACCAAATGTGTCGATAGGAAACAATTGTACAGTAGAGAATTCTCAGATCAAAAATAGTTTAATACAAGACCAAAACTATCATAAAAAACGCTAATTTAGACAATGCCATGATAGGAAATAACGTTATTTATGACGGAGAATATACAACTATTAGTATAGGAGACTTTTCGATTTTGGAAAAATAAATTAATAAAAAGGTGTTTTGTGATACTATTATGATTAAGAATTATAAACAAATAGGACTATTAATTATATTCTTAGGAGTAATATATAACAATGTCTTTTCCCAAGAGATAGAACCCCAAATGGAAATCAATATTGATGACTTAGGGGATGTTTCTGATGACTTTCAGGAATACTTTTTTGAAGCACTTAAACAAAAAGCTATAACTAATAATGAAAAGGCGATTGAAGCATTAGAAAAATGTATTGAGCTTATTCCCGATTCACCTTTTCTATATTTTGAACTAGGAAAAAATCAATTAGAACTTAAGCAATATCAAAAAGCGGAAGAGAACTTCAAAAAAACCTTAGAAAGCAAACCAGATAACAAATATATTCTAGAATACTTATATGAGTCCTATTTTGCACAGCAGAAATATTCAGAATCCATAAAAACAGTTGAGAAATTGGTCTCTACAGACCCAATGTTCAAAGAACAATTAGCAAACCTATATTTTTTAGAAAAAAGATACGAAGAATCCTTAAACATATTAGACGAGTTAATCGATCAATACGGTACAGACTCATACAGAGAGCAGTTACGAAAAAACATATCTCTCAATATTACGAATCCTAATAATCAAATTTCAAAATTAGAATCAAAAATAAAAGAAGATCCTGATAAAGAACAAAACTACCTAAACCTTATATACTTATTTAGCCAAGATGGGCAAAAAGAAAAAGCTTATGAAACCGCTAAGAGTCTACTCTCCAAAAAACCAGATTCAGAATTAGTTCATTTAGCTTTATACAAGTTTTATTTAGATGATAACAAAATAGAAGAATCAATTCAATCTATCAAGACTGTGATGGCTAGTAAAAAGATAGACGCAGAATCTAAACATAAAGTTATTAACGACTTTTTGTTGTTTTTAGATAAAAACCCACAATACGAACCTCAATTAATAGAAATAGTAAATTTGTTTTCTACAGATCAAGACAATACCAAAGTTTATACCGAATTAGGAAATTATTACCATAACAAAAATAGAAAAGAACTAGCACTAAATTATTATGAAAAAGGGATAAAGGACAATGCTAATGATTTTAAGCTTTTAAAAAGAATCGTATTATTACAATTAGATTTAAAAAGATATGAAAAAGCAAAACAGGGAAGTGAATTAGCTATAGAAATATATCCAGCCCAACCTATATTCTATCTGATAAATGGAGTGTCTTTATTAAACCTTGGAGAAGCAAAAAAAGCTATTGATACCCTTTCTTTGGGAGTAGACTATGTAATAGACGATCAGAAAATGGAATCAGATTTTTATAAACAAATGAGCGATGCATATTTAAAGCTTGGTGATCAAAAAAAAGGAGCGGAATACAAAGAGAAGTCGATTCAATTACAAAAAAACATAATTAATGAATAGAATATTTTATTTACTATCTTTTTTTGTTATTTTATTCAATTCTTGTAAAGGAACAAAAGTAGTAACAGAAACGAAAGTTAAAAAACTTAGTGCCGAAAAAGTAATCTCTAACCATTATAATAGATTTTTTAATTTCGAAACTCTTAATGCTAATGTTAGAGTTAAGTATAGTGATGAAAAGAAGTCTTTTAGTCCTATTGTATCTGTTAGAATGGAAAAAGATAAGGTTATATGGATCAGTGCCAAAATTCTTGGAATAACACTCGCCAAAGCATTAATAACACCAAAAAAAGTAAGTTATTATGAAAAAATTAATAACACCTATTTCGAAGGAGATTTTAAATTATTAAGTGAGTGGTTAGGTACAGATTTAGACTTCAACAAAGTGCAACAAATGTTATTGGGACAAACGTTATTTAATCTTAGAGAGGATAAGTATGTACTGGAGATTGCAAATCAAAAATATAAACTTCAACCAAAAAATCAACTAAAATTATTTGAAAGATTATTTTTAGTGAACCCCAATAATTTTAAAATGTCATCTCAACAATTAAAACAACCAACAGAAAATAGAAATCTAACTATTGACTATCTGAGTTATCAAAAAGTTGGAAATCAGGATTTTCCAGAAGAAGTTGCAATAGTAGCTTTACACGAAAATAACAAAACAACCATAAATTTAGAATATCGAGAAGTGAAATTTAATCCCAAAGTTAGTTTTCCTTTTCAAATACCATCTGGATACGAACAAGTTACAATACAATGAAGTTATTACAGATAATATTACTGACAAGTTTATTTTTTAGTAACCTACCATCTTTTTCGCAAAACTCAAAACAAGAACAATTAGAGGAGCAACGGAAGCGACTTAGAGAAGAAGTAGAGCAAATAAAACAGTTGCGTGCCAGTAATAAGTTAAAAGAACGCTCAGTTCTCGAAGAAGTAGAAATTATTAACTCACAAATTAATACTCGTAATAATTTAATCAAAATAACGAATAAACAAGCTAATCTTTTAACCAAAGAAATTAATGACAATCTAAAAAAAATAGAAGCTTATCAAGGTGAATTAAAATTACTTAAAGAAGATTACGCCAAAATGGTAGTAAAATCTTACAAAAGTAAATCCCAACAAAGTAGAATAATGTTTCTATTGTCCTCATCTGATTTTACACAAGCATATAAACGACTGCAATATATGAAGCAGTATAATAAACATCGCAAAGAAAATGCAGATCGGATAGAGAATAGAACAACAAAATTACAGAAACTAAACGCAAGGTTGTCGGAGCAAAAAAAAGAAAAACAAGTGTTGATAGATGAAAACCGAGAAACCCAACAAAGATTAGAGGGAAGAAAAAAAGGAACAACAAATATTAATGATTTCTATTAGGGAAAAAGAAGGGTCTTATAAAAAAATAATCAACAAGAAACAGAAAGAAGCAGATGCTATTGATAAAGCTATAGAAAAGTTAATTAGAGAAGCAATAGCTAATGCTAATAAAAAGGCAGCGGGTAAGAATCTCTCTAATAAAGGATCTACTACAACTTTTGCTCTAACTGCAGAATCAAAATTAATAGCAGATAACTTTACCTCTAATAAAGGAAAATTGCCTTGGCCTGTCGGAAAAGGAAGATTGACTAAAAGATTCGGAAAACAACCACACCCAACATTGCCAAATATACAAATCAATAGTAGTGGTGTAGAAATAGAAACAAAATCAGGAGAAAAAGCCAGAGCAATTTTTGATGGAGAAGTAATAGCTATTCAAAAATTAAAAGGAGCTAGTAGGTTAGTGCAGATAAGACACGGTAATTATATTACCACCTATTACAATATAGAGGATATTACGGTACATGAGGGACAGAAAGTTAAAACCAAACAGGATATAGGAAGCGTAAGAACCAACCCCACAACTGGACGAGCCATAATGAAATTTTTAATTTATCAAAATGCAAAAAGATTAAATCCACAACAGTGGGTTTTTAAAATGTAGAGTTTAATCAATAGCCTAAACCACTTCAATGTCTTAAAATTTATTTCAGAGTCCTTAATAAAGAAGTATCCGTCCGATAAACGGCTCTGTTGCAAATATTATTTTAGGATACTATTTTTTATAATTTTTCAGAATATATCTTTATTTCTAGAAGTAAAATTGATTCTGAACTAGACGGATTTCCCCCTGTAATCTTTCCAATTTAGTTTCAGGAAATCCCATCCAAATATCAAATTGTTTTTTCTCAAACATGCGCATGACTTCATAGCCCTTTATGGTAGCTAGTGCTGTTTTCATTTTCTGAAAACCAAGTCCAAGGTTAATCCTTCGTTTTAGTTTGCCATGATCAGATTCCACACGATTATTCATGTATTTAACCTGTCTGTGTTCGAGATTCTTATTAGGGGTAGAGGAAGGGTTCGTGCACCAGCGGCAAACATCGTTGTAATTAATTGATATTCAGTACCTATTTTTTTAAAATAAGAGTGTTTATTGATCTATTATCCATTATAAGGATTTCATTTACACACTCTCCTTTACTCATATTATATTTATTTGTTGAATTCAAATTTTTTCTTTCATCGTTTTTTTATGTTTAGCCATGTAGGCAAAGAAAGTTCTTCTTCCTAAACTAAATGTTTCACAAACTTGATACGAAGTTTGGTCTGAATTTTCATAAAGAATTCGGGCTTGTTCCAATTTTATAGGATCTGTTCTAGGCCTTCCTCCAGTTTTACCACGAGCTTTAGCAGATGCACGACCCGATGCTGCTCTTTCAGCCTTTAACTCACGTTCCATTTGATAAATTGCTCCCATTATAGATAAAAAGCACCGACCGGTTACAGTTGTAGTATCTATATTTTCACGTAATGAAATAATTTCAATTTTTTTATCCTCTAGCACTTTGGTTGTTTCCAGTAAATGAAGTAATGATCTAGTCATGCGGCTTAACTCAGTCACCACTAAAATATCTCCTGAACGTATATATTCCATCAAAGCAGACCAACCAGGACGATTCATTCGAGAGCTCGTAATTTTATCTAAAAATATTTTATCACAACCAAAATTATTAAGTAGATCTTGTTGTGATTCTAAGTTCTGTCCTGTGCTACTTACACGAGCATAACCAATTTTTTTAACAGATGCAATTTTTAAATCTCTTAGGGTTTAATTCCCCGATGCTTGCATCGTAATATTTATATTTGTTTATGTCAGAGAGTATCTATTTGCACAAATCTCATAATGTTTCAGTTTTGTTATATCATTTTGTTTGTCCCGCAAAATATAGGCGAATCGTTTTTGATAAAACTGTAGATAAGACATTAGTTTCAGTTTGTTTGGATATATCAAAACGTTATGAGGTTTATTTTTTAGAGATTGGAACAGACAAAGATCATGTTCATTTCTTATTACAGTCAGTACCTACAAAGAGTCCGACTTCATTAGTTAAAATGATAAAAAGTATTACAGCAAGAGAGATTTTTCAAAGACATCCAGAAGTTAAAAAGCAACTATGGGGTGGTGCTTTTTGGTCAAGTGGTTATTTTGTAAATACTGTTAGTAAGTTTGGTGATGAGAATACAATCTCAAAATATGTTAGAAATCAAGGAATAGAGAAAGATTATGATGTTTTGCATAAAGTAGAACAATTATCGCTGTTTTGAGTTAGATACCCCGTCTGCTTGCAGCGGGGTAGTTCATTTCTTCATAGTGCATAAATTTAACTCATCTGTAATGAAAATGCAATTTGATTATTACACTAGTTTTTGCACTAAAATTCAATAAAAAACAGTTATGAATTACATAAATCTAGTGTAGTGCAAAAAGTATACTTTTTGCACTTTATCTTATAAATTTAAAATTCATGAAAAGAAATTGGACAAGTGATGAGTTATTGGAACATTTCACATTATCACCAGAAGAGATGGATCTGGCAGGGAAAAAATTGGGAGCTAGGAAATTAGGATTCCTTGTATCTCTTAAGTTCTTTCAAATTGCCGCTCGATTCCCTATAGTGAAAGAGGAAATTCCACGAATTTTAATCAAGTATATCGCAAAGCAGTTAAATATTCCTGTAGAAATATTTGAAAAATACAATTTAAAAGGAAGAACCTATCGACAATACAACCAAGTTATTCGAGAACATTTTGGATTTAGAGAAACTTTGCCTCAAGATTACGAACTTATTAATAATTTGATATATGGTTTTACGAATTGGTATGATAAAGAGAAAGTTAAATTCGAAGTTTACAAAAAATTTAGGGAACTAAAAATAGTCCCTCCTCCTGTACAAAGAGTGGAAAGATTGATAAATGCAGGGGTTTCTTCAAGTGAAAAAAGATTATTTGATACTGTTAATAAAAGACTACCAGGAGAGAGTAAGATAAAATTAGATGAATTATTAGCTACTCTTTCTAACAATGATAATGTAGAAGTGTTCAATGAATTCGTAACTTTTAATGAATTAAGAAGTGATCCTGGAAGAATAGGATTGGGAAGCTTGTTTAAAGAAATACATAAATTAAGAACCATTAGGGAACTCCAAATACCTGAATCACTTCTAGATGATCAACCAAGTAAGTTAGTAAAGAAGTATAAGTTGAGAGTTTCATCGGAGCTTTTGGGAGAGATAAAATCTCATCCTTCTAAAATTCGATATGCATTATTATCTATGTTTTTTTGGATAAGAAGTAAAGAAATAACGGATAACCTAGTGGACCTGTTAATTCAAATAATCCATAAAATCAGTAGTAACGCAGAAAAGAAAGTAGTAAAGAAACTTGTTCAAGATATTAAGAAAGTTTCTGGCAAGAACAATATTTTATATAAAATGGCACAAGCATCACTTCAATACCCTGATGGCACAGTTAGAAATGTAATTTATCCTATTGCTAAACAAGAAATGTTACAATCTCTTGTCAAAGATTTAAAAAATAACCAACATTCTTTTAAAGGAAAAGTATTTACGGTTATTAAAGGTTCTTATTCACATCACTATCGGAGAATGTTTCCTGAAATTCTGGGAATATTAGATTTCAAGTCAAACAATGAATCTCATAAACCCGTGATTGAAGCGTTAGAAGTTGTATGGAAATTTTTAGATCTAAAAATGAAGTTTATTGAGCTAGATTCTGAAATTCCAATTGATGGCGTTTTACCTTCTGGATGGAATAACCCACTAATACAAAAACAATCTAATGGCCAATATTTAATCGAAAAGGTTGAATATGAAATTTGTGTTCTTCAGGTCTTAAGAGAAAAACTGCGATGTAAAGAGATATGGGTAACTGGAGCTGATAAGTATAGAAACCCTGAAGAGGATCTTCCTCAGGATTTTGAAGAAAGAAGAGAAGAATATTTTGAGTCCCTAAACCAGCCTGAAGATCCAGAGCCTTTTGTTAATAGTTTACAAAAAGAAATGGAAAAAAGTCTCTATAAACTTAATAAATCTGTTTCTTCAGACCCCAAGGTGAATATTCATAGTAAAAATGGAGGGAGGATCGTTTTGACTCCTTTTGAGAAACAAAAAGATCCAAAAAATATTGAGTTACTCAAAAGTGAAATCTTAAAAAAGTGGCCCATGGTAGATCTATTAGATATTCTTAAGGAATCTGATTTAATGATAAACTTTACTGAAAATTTTAAAACAACAGGAGAAAGAGAAATATTAGATAAAGAAACTTTAAGGAGAAGATTATTGATGGTGCTTTTTGCATTAGGAACTAATACAGGTCTTAAAAGAATAGCAAGCTCTACAATTGATCCTGTATCATTTGATAGCTTGCGTTACTTGAAAAGAAAATATATCTATAAAGATAATTTGAGAAATGCAATAGTATCCACAGTAAACGCTATTCATAAGAAACGTTTAGGCCATATTTGGGGAGAAGGAACAACAAGTTGTGCTTCGGATTCCAAGAAATTTGGGGCTTGGGATCAAAATTTAATGACCGAATGGCATATCCGATACCGAGGTAGAGGGGTTATGATTTATTGGCATGTAGAGAAGAATTCTACCTGTATTTATTCTCAATTGAAATCATGCTCTTCATCAGAAGTAGCTGCTATGATAGAAGGAGTATTGAGACATTGTACCGATCTAACAGTTGATCGAAATTACGTTGATACACATGGTCAAAGTGAAGTTGCATTTGCTTTTTCTCATCTGCTTAATTTTTCTTTAATGCCAAGATTCAAAAGTTTAAGCAAGAAAAAACTATACATTCCTAATAATGATATTAAAAATGATCTGCCAAATATAAAGCCTATTCTAACTAGAAACATTAAATGGAACCTAATCAGAGAGCAGTACGATCAAATGATAAAGTACACCATGGCGTTAAAGATGGGAACAGCCAGTACAGAGGCTATAATGAAGCGGTTTACTAAAAACAATCTACAACACCCTACCTATAAAGCGCTACAAGAATTAGGTAAAGTCGTTAAGACAATTTTCCTTTGTGAGTACTTATCTTCGGAATCATTAAGAATAGAAATTAATGAAGGGCTGAACGTAGTTGAAAATTGGAACTCAGCTAATGGATTTATCTTTTATGGCAAATCAGGAGAAATTTCAACAAACAATCTTGAAGATCAAGAGCTATCAGTATTATGCTTAAATCTATTGCAAAATTGTTTAGTTTATATAAATACTTTGATGATTCAAGAAATTCTTTCAAAATCGAAATGGCAAAATGTTTTGGAATCAGAAGATCTTAGAGCTTTGTCTCCTCTAATATATAAGCATATCAACCCATATGGTAAATTTGAGCTAAACATGAAAGAAAGAATACCGCTGAATACCAGTTGATTACAGCGATGTTTGCCGCTGGTGCACGAACCCTTCCACTGGACCTATTACATTTACCTTCTTTTTTGAGGAGCTTTAAAGCCGCTCCATATGAAGGATTCTTGTCTGTATTAATTTTTGTTGGTTGCTCATAGGATTTGAATTTACCCAGTACTTTCCTAAGAAAGCGATAAGCTGCTTTAGTGTTACGCGTATGGGAGAGATAGAAGTCAAGTGTATTTCCTTTACTATCGATAGCCCTATATAAATACTTCCATACTCCTTTTACCTTTATATAGGTTTCATCCAATTGCCAAGTACCTATAGAACGACCTTTACGATGCCATTGTAAACGACGCTCCATTTCAGGAGCATATTTTTGAACCCATCGATATAAGGTAGAGTGATCCACATCAACGCCTCTTCCAACATCATCTCTTCTAAATTTCGATAACTTATTCCGTATTTACAATACCAACGTATGCAGCCTAAAATTACAGTACCTTCAAAATGACGCCCCTTGAAATCCTTCATTACGTTTTTGCCGCAAAATATACCTTAAACCTTAGTACATGACAAAAATACAAAGAGTTGATTTTCAACAAATTACTTGCGATAATACTTTTATAAATTATTGATTATTAGTATATTATAGGAATATTCACAACCTGTAATTACGATGAAGAAAACCAATGCTTATTCTAAAAGTACTGAATTAAACGCAGTATTGTCCGACTTTTTTCAGGGAACAATTAACAAAGCTCGTTTACGATTAATTTCACATTTTATTTGTGCCTTGTGTAAAGTTCAAACAGTGACCTTCAGCAAACTTGCGAATGGATTTGATAGCACCTCTAAGGCTGAGTCATCATTAAGACGTATTCAGCGTTTCATATCAGGTTACACATTGGATAGAGATTTAATTGCCAAGTTAGTATTTGGCCTACTGCCTAAACAAGAGAAATACATTCTTTCTATAGATCGTACCAATTGGAAGTTTGGGGAGTTAAATATCAATATTTTTATGCTTGGCATTGTATATCAGGGAGTGGCATTTCCCTTATTATTTACAATGCTTGCTAAACGCGGTAATTCTAATAGTGAAGAGCGAATCGGTTTAATAGAACGCTTTGTATGTTTATTTGGGAAGTGCTGTATTCAATCCCTTGTAGCAGACAGAGAGTTTGTAGGTCACAAATGGATCGCCTATTTGAATGAGCAGCAGATCCCCTATCACATTAGAATTCGTAATAACTTCAAAGTATATCTGCCTGAGAAGAATAAAGAGATTAAGGCGTTTTGGTTATTCAATAATCTTAAAGTTGGGCAGTATAAACACTACAATAAAATAGTATCCATAAACCAACAACTCTGTTATCTTTCAGGGTGTAAGGTCAAAAATGGAGATTTTCTGATTATTATTTCATTTAATAAACCTGATCAAGCTAAACACGATTATAAGCAACGATGGCAAATTGAAATGTGCTTTAAGGCAATGAAATCAAGCGGGTTTGATATTGAAAAAACACACCTAACAGACATACAGCGCATAGAAAAATTAGTCCTTCTTGTCATGATCGCCTTTGTGTGGTGCTACAAAGTGGGTATCTACCTGCATCTAAAAGTCAAACCTATAATCATCAAAAAACATGGACGTAAAGCTATTTCCATATTCAAATACGGGCTACAGTTTGTCGCTAACTGGCTCTTAAATGCTCTAAATCAAACAAATATAAATTTGCCGAAATTTTTGTCATGTACTTA
>CAVYIL010000266.1:0-28412 GCA_963768325.1 uncultured Flavobacteriaceae bacterium
TCCGCAACAATATTAAACGAGTAATAATTGGATTTTTTTTATGGTTATTATTCTTTTGATTTTAAATTTTTGACGTGTTTAATCCTAGAAATTGGCATAATTAAGGGTTTGATTTATCAAAACTGGACTTCTATTTAACATGCCACGTCTGTTAAACCACATAGTTATATAACGTCAAAACGGTCTTGTGATAAAACCTTGATTGTCAGTTATTTATCTTCACGAATTAAATACACTTATCCCTTTAAAATCAGTTGATTACATTTTTTATTTAAATTTTTAAATCAAAATAGGGCTTATCAGAGAATAATCTTAGCTTGTATTGTCTTGCTTCATAAATCCACTGTCCAGCAACGGTTATAAATTTAAAAACAAAACGTTTTAATCGAGAGGTAGGCTCTAGATCCTCAAATTTCTCTGATACAATATTTATGAAATACGTGTAGAAATTTTTAATCATTGCTGTAATTATCATAAAAGTACCGTTCTGATCTAAAAAGGAAAAAGGTAAGCGTTTCCAGCCAAAATCATTATTCATTACATCAAAGACTTTCTCGATTTTGCCTCGTTGATTGTAATATTCAATTATCTCTTGCTCACTGGAATCCCAATCATTTGTTAGGATGGTGCGGTATTTCATGTTGTCTTTTGTAAACAAATCCATTTGTGTTGAGTTCCCTTTCTCTCTCATTATTACTAATCGATATTTACGCTCTTGATGAAATTGCTTGAATGGTATTGAGGCTACTCCGTATATTTTATAGTTTAACTCTATTTCTTGCCAATTTTCAACCTCCTTAATCTGTTCAAATACGGTGCTGCTTTTATTTGCTCTAATGTAAAACAACTGGCTGTTTTTATCCACAACATCAATTATTTCTTTGGAATAGGAGCCAGCATCCATGCGAGAACGATGTATCTTTATTTTCTCTGATTCCAGTAATTGGTATGCTCGTTTCAAAGTTTGGTCTTGTTCAAATTTTACATTGGCATTACCATCACGATTTTCGACATAAACAATCTTATCTCCTATGGTTGCTATACCTGGAAGATAGCCTTTACACTTTTTATAGGTTTTTTTTGCATCGTAATTGGAGTTTTTAATGATTTGGTTATCGTAGTCAAAATCGTATAATTCCTCTGCTTCTAGCTGTTGGGTCAAAAGCAAACTCTTCAGGTTTAATCGATTCATTTCAGTATTAATGTTGAAATTATAAGTAACACCATTCTTTGAGGTAAATGTCGTGTTTGCCACAGTGAGTTCTTTTACACCACGGATTACTGTTGTGGGACTAGGAACATTGTTGTGAGGAATGTCTTTTAGGTGTTTTCCAAAACTTGTGTTCAAATCCTCTATGACATCGCCTCCACTCATAAACACACTGGTTAAACTTTTGAAGATATCACTATACTGATAACCAATGGTTTTTACACGGTTACCCAAGGTTGAGTCAATAAGGTCTGCAATACCTGATGCTTTGAAAGACTCGTTTACAAAAGATATTCCTGCAAAAGGGGTGATTGTTTTGTTACTTTTTATTACTTTCATAAAAATATTCACGGTTGTTTAATTTATTAGAGATCTTAAAAATACGTGATATTTTTATAATGTCAAAACAGTAAGGGAAGTCTTTCTCTTACTGCTTTTGACTTAGTTTTTTATAATTAGTCTTGCGGATTTAAGGTGACTTATTTTTTTATATATGCGATAGAGAAAAATCAAGCATAGCAGCACTACGGGTTATTTTTATCTGGAAGCAAGCAGATAGGAAAAAAGAATATTTTATTGCAGTAAATTCATAAGAAAAATGGTGTAATTAAAAGAAACACATTAATATGTCTCTTTCTAGAAAGAGTTTAGAGGTTTTTTATCTATACAAGCAAAGAATAAAAAAATAAACCACTTCTAAACATAAAATTTACAACAGAACCAATTTCGAAGTAAAATCATCAATGCGCATACTGTATTATAGTTGCGAAAATGCTTACTAATCCGACAAATAATCATGCGAAAAAAGCATTTTTATATTAGCATAAGAATCTTTTAATGCTTTTTTTGCTTTTTTCATGTCCTTCCATTTTACTTTCATAATACCCTCTTCTTTTTGAGGTCGTAGTTCCCCATTAAAATCAGTTATCATTTCAAACCAATACGTAACTTTTAACCTAAATTCTCCATTTCTTTTAAAAATATGGAAAGTTTTGTATAAAAATTTGGTTATTCTTAGTCCATTAACTCCAGTTTCCTCCTCTACCTCTCTAATAGCAGTCGTTTCCATATCCTCTTTCTTTTCAGCTTTTCCTTTAGGAAGATCCCATTTTCCATTACGATGAATGAATAAAATTTCTTTCTTAGAATTATACACTTTACCACCTCCAGCATAAACAACAGGTAATTTAGTGAATAAATATTCTAAAAGACGATCCTCATTTTTATGATATAAATGATATTTAGAGTCTTTTTGCTCTAAAATTTTTCTTATAATATCAGGAAACACAGCATTTTTGATATGAATTGTTTCATAATCATCAATAACCTTTTTTGTAGAGAGAATAATTGGAGTATTATTCACAAAAACTTTATACATTTGCACTATGATTTTTGATAAAAATACAGCAAAAAAAACTGCTGAATTACTTTTGCAAATTAAAGCAATTAAATTACAACCGCAAGAACCATTTACATGGGCCTCTGGATGGATGTCACCTATATATTGTGATAATCGAATTACGCTCTCTTATCCTGCTATCAGGAATTACATAAGAGAAAATTTGGCTAGGTTCATAGAAGATAAATATGGTAAACCAGATATAATAGCAGGTGTAGCTACTGGGGCAATAGGAATAGGAATGCTCGTAGCAGAGCAGCTAAACCTGCCTTTTATCTATGTTCGTCCTGAAGCGAAAAAACATGGTAGAAAAAACCAAATAGAAGGTGTTGTTCCTACAGGTAAAAATGTAATAGTGGTAGAAGATTTAATTAGCACAGGCAATAGTAGTCTCAATGCAGTAAAAGCATTAAAAGAAGTAAATGCGAATGTTAAGGGAATGGTAGCTATTTTTAATTACGGTTTCAAAATAGCCTCTACAAATTTTGAAGAAGCAAAAATACCATTACACACATTGAGTAATTACGAAAATCTTTTGGAACAAGCTTTAGATACAGATTATATTTCAGATATACAATTAAAAACACTCCAAAACTGGAGTGCTAATCCAGCAGAGTGGAATCCTTAATTTAAACTAACATATGAATTTAGAAAGCCCTACAGTAGTCGTAGAAAAAAAACCAGAAGAAGTTTTCAGTTTCTTAACACAAGTAGAAAACTTTGAACAAATAATGCCTGATAGTATACAGAGTTTTAAAAAATTAAGTGATTCTAGATTTCTTTTTCAGTTAAAAGGAATGCCAGAAATTGTACTAGAACAAAGAGAAAGTTCTATTCCTACTCAGGTAGTTTTAGGAGCAGCAAGTGATAAACTACCATTTACACTTAGTGCGGATATTATTGATATAGGAGATGGAAAAAGTAGTACAAAACTTACTTTTGATGGAGAATTTAATGCTATGGTGGGTATGATGATAAAAAAACCCATCCAGAATTTTATTAATACATTAAGTGAAAATATAAGCAAATTATAAATAGGTTTTTGTTGCTATGTAGAATAAAAGATTGAATTCTATTAATCTATTTTGATAGAAATGTACATTAATACAGCAGCTTAATCTCTTTTAGGTCAAAATCTTTGATAACTTCATCTTCTAAAAGAATTTTTAACTTTCCGAAGGAAGTAATAGACTCAATAATACCAACAAAAGAATCACCCTTTGCATCTAAAAAAGTAGAGGGTTTGTTTTTTCTAAACAATAAAGATTCATACTCTTTTTTTATACCCACAAATTTTGACTCTTCTAATAACAGAATTCGGCTTTCTAACTTGTTTAATAGTAGTTGTAAAACTTCATCTAGATCAAAGTTTTTACCTAAAATTTGCTTTAAAGATCCAGCCAAAGGAAGATTTTCAAATTTTAATTGATTAACATTAATTCCGATTCCAATAATAGCCCCTTTAAGTTTGCTGCTATTAACTATATTTTCAATTAAGACACCACATATTTTTGATTTGTCTGACAAAATGTCGTTAGGCCATTTAATAGATAGTTTTGGCACAAGTAGACTGCTTAATACATCATATATAGCAAGTGAAGTTGCAATAGAAATGTAAAATTGATCCTTTAAAAACAAGTCTTTTATAGGCATAAATACACTGCAAGTAAGATTCTCTCCTGTATTACTTTGCCAAACTGTACCCATTTGACCTTTCCCCGCTTTTTGTTCATTAGCTATGACACATACTGGATGCGAAAACCTTTTTTCACGATTCAGTTCTCTCAAAAAAACATTGGTTGAATCAATGGCATCAACTTTGATTATATCCATACAAAAAGATGTAAAATTTTTACAAATGTCCAATAATACAGATATAAAATGATAAAAAGTAATAACTTTACACAAATTAAAAAAATGCATGGCAAAAAAAGAAATCAATTCTGACCAATTAATTACTCAAATAATTAAAGGAATAGAGGACGTAAAAGGTAATGACATTAGTATTTTGGATTTAAGAGAAATTGAAAATACCGTATGTAGTTACTTTATCATTTGTAATGGAACGTCTAATACCCAGGTGAATGCAATTGTCAATTCAATTCAGAAAACTGTAAGTAAAGAATTAAAAGATAAACCATGGCATGTAGAAGGTGTCGAAAATGCAGAATGGGTTCTTATAGATTATGTAAATATAGTTGTTCATGTTTTCCAAAAACATATAAGAGAATTCTATGATATAGAAGGACTTTGGGGAGATGCTAAAACCACTTTTATTCAAACAAATTACTAACAAAAAAACCTTAAATGGCTAAAGAAAAGAAAAAATCAGACTTTAATAAAAAACCTAAATTTAATGCATACTGGGTTTATGCTGTTATTATTGTTGGGTTTCTAGCATTAAATTTACTAGGCGGTAATGGATGGGGTTCGGCTCCAAAAACTACAACTTCAGATTTTGAAGATTATTTAATCAAAGGAGAAGTAGAAAAAGTAGTTATTCTAAATAGACGAGAAGCAAAAGTTTATCTTACGCCAGATGCTAGATCATTAGAAAAACATAAAAAAAATAAAGGAAAATCAATATTACCATCTAGTATAAACGAGCCTGATTATCAATTTGAATTTGGAGATTTACAAAATTTCGAAAATCAAATTTCGAAAATAAAAAGTGATAATGATCTAAAGACATCTGTGATTTATGATACAGAAAATAATGTTTGGGGAGAAATATTAATAACACTGTTGCCTTTTGCTCTTATAATAGGAGTATGGATTTTTATTATGCGCAGAATGGGAGGCGGTGCCGGCGGTGCTGGTGGCGGTCAAATTTTTAACATAGGAAAATCCAAAGCTAAACTTTTTGACCAAAATACAGATGTAAAAGTTTCTTTTGAAAATGTAGCAGGTTTAGAAGGAGCAAAAGAAGAGGTACAAGAAATAGTAGATTTCCTTAAACATCCAGGAAAATACACTTCCTTAGGAGGTAAAATTCCAAAAGGAGCATTGTTAGTAGGTCCTCCAGGAACAGGTAAGACTTTACTTGCCAAGGCTGTAGCAGGAGAAGCAAAAGTTCCATTTTTCTCATTATCAGGATCTGATTTTGTAGAAATGTTTGTAGGTGTTGGAGCTTCACGAGTTAGAGATTTATTTAAGCAAGCCAAAGAAAAATCTCCAGCAATTATATTTATAGATGAAATAGATGCAGTAGGTAGAGCTCGTGGTAAAAGCAATTTCTCAGGATCCAATGACGAAAGAGAAAATACGCTGAACCAGTTACTTACTGAAATGGATGGTTTCGGAACCAATAGTAATGTTATCGTAATAGCAGCAACCAATAGAGCAGATGTACTCGATAAAGCACTACTTAGAGCAGGTCGTTTTGATCGACAGGTATATGTTGACTTGCCTGATGTACGTGAGCGTAAAGAAATCTTTGAAGTCCATTTAAAACCTTTAAAAAAATTAGATAATGAATTAGATACCGATTTTTTATCAAAACAAACCCCTGGTTTTTCTGGTGCTGATATAGCGAATGTATGTAATGAGGCAGCATTAATTGCAGCCAGAAAAGGTAGTAAAGCAGTGGGTAGACAAGATTTTCTGGATGCCGTGGATAGAATCGTAGGAGGATTAGAAAAAAAGAATAAAATAATTACACCTTCAGAAAAACGTGCAATAGCATTTCATGAAGCGGGTCATGCTACAGTTAGCTGGATGCTAGAACATGCGGCTCCACTTGTTAAAGTTACAATTGTTCCTCGTGGACAATCTCTGGGTGCTGCTTGGTACTTGCCAGAAGAACGATTAATAGTAAGACCTAACCAAATGCTAGACGAGATGTGTGCTACACTAGGTGGACGAGCTGCTGAAAAAGTTATATTTAATGAAATCTCTACGGGAGCACTTAGTGATCTAGAAAAAGTAACTAAACAGGCAAGGGCTATGGTTACTATTTATGGGCTTAATGACAAAATAGGAAATCTGACTTATTACGATTCATCTGGTCAGAGTGAATATAATTTTAATAAGCCATATAGTGAGCAAACCAGCGAATTGATTGATAAAGAAATTTCTAATATCATCGAAACCCAATACAAAAGAGCAATTGATTTATTAGAAAAGCATAAAGATAAACTTACTGAGTTGGCTGAGGTATTGTTGGAGAAAGAGGTAATATTTAAAGATAATTTAGAAAAAATATTTGGCGAACGTCCTTTTGGAAAAATAGAGGGGTCAGTAATCAAACCTTTATAAAACCAAATAAGCATAACTTTATTTTGAAAAAATCTTAACTTAAAAGAATAATTAAGTTAAGATTTTTTTATCTTTGATTAAATCATATAATTGTAACTCCAATTCGAAACAAAAAATGAGTCTATTTAGAAGGTTATTTAATTTTAAATCTAAATCAGACAAAAAGCTTAGAGAGCGTCAGGCAGAAGATCGTAGTAAATATATGCCAGAAATAAACCTGCCAATAGACGAAAGCTTTATGATTAATTTCAAAAGGAATGGAGGTAAATTTTTGTACTGTGATAATGAGGTAGAGGTATCAGATTCTTTTAACAAAATACTTTCTGAAAATGAATGGCATAAAAAAGATGCCTGTTGTTTTGAAACTAAATTAATTCGAAAGTTTTCTAAATTTAAAGTAAATTTCACGAATAATCCTGTTGCTTCATTTTTTTTCGCTACTTGCGAATATTTAATATCAGACAATGGAGCTATATTGATATCTTCTAATCAGTTAAAAGAAAAGAAAATAACCGAGTTACCAGATAACTTTATTATTTTGGCTTCGACTAGCCAATTGGTAGCCAATATAGGAGAAGGTCTGAAAGGTATTAAAGAAAAGAACAAAAAAACAATCCCATCTAACATCACTACAATAAAAAATTTCGAGCCTCAAAAAGAAAAAGACTTCTTAAGCTATGGGAGTAGTACAAAAAATTTATATTTGCTGCTGCTGGAAGATTTATAAAATGAAGGAACTATTTACAAGAACTATATCGGGATTGGTTTATATCTCGGTGCTTTTAATATCTATATTTGTATCTAAATACACTTTTGTTGGTATATTTCTGATTTTTGGGATAATCTGTATTTATGAATTTCAAAAAATAATTAATTTAAAAAATTATGGGTTATATTTTATTTTTGTTGTACCCCTTCTGATTTTTAATTTTATAGAAATTAATCCGTATTTTATTTTTCTAATACTGTTAATAACAATTATTACCCAGTTATTATTAATCAGGGATCTTTTAACAATCAGAATAATCCCCATGAATGAAAAGAAAAAATACTTAACTAATATATTTTACATAATAACATCCATAATATTTTTAACATTAATCCCTAGTTACAGTGGAGAGTACCAACCTATTATTGTCGCAGCTCCCCTCTTAATGATATGGACCAATGATACTTTTGCTTATTTAGTAGGTAAAAATTTTGGAAAGCATAAATTGTTAGAACGAATTTCTCCTAAAAAAACGGTAGAAGGTTTTATAGGAGGATTTATATTTACATTAATAGCAGGTTATATTATATCTATTACTACGGATACCTTGTCCACTCCTCATTGGTTATTTATAAGTTTTATTATGAGTATTTTTGGAACCCTTGGAGATTTAATTCAATCTAAATTTAAAAGGCAAGCAGGTGTTAAGGATAGTGGAACAATAATGCCTGGTCATGGTGGAGTTTATGATCGACTAGATAGCATTATATTTGCTAGCCCATTTTTTTTTGCATTTTTACAAATATATAAATATGTTTCATAAAGAAGGATATAAGATAATATCAATATCAGTAATAATTTTTCTAGGAATCAATGTAGCTTCCTACGTTGCTGTACAAATTAAAGAATTACAAATTTTTATTTTTTTCATTTCACTTGTCTTTCTGATATTAATTTTACAGTTTTTTAGAAACCCTAAGCGAAATACTAATGTTAGTGACAATACAGTAGTATCTCCAGTTGACGGAAAAGTAGTTGTAATAGAAGAGGTATTCGAGAATGAGTACTTTAAAGAAAAAAGATTACAAGTTTCTATATTTATGTCTCCTGTTAATGTCCATGTTACCAGATACCCCATTAATGGAAACATTGTTTTTAGTAAATATCATCCCGGAGAATTCTTAGTGGCTTGGCATCCAAAAGCTTCAGAAAAAAATGAAAGAACAACAGTAGTGTTAAAAAATAACATTATAGAAGTTCTTTACAGACAAATAGCAGGTGCTTTAGCTAAAAGAATTGTAAATTATGCTAAAGAAGGAAAGAAAGCTATTCAAGGGGCTGATAGTGGTTTTATTAAATTCGGGTCTAGAGTAGATTTATTCTTGCCTGTAGGAACTAATATTAATGTTTCTCTTAACCAAAAAGTAAAGGGAGGAGAAACTATTATTGCTAAGGTATAGTTATGACGGATGATGAGTTAAATATTGCTTTTGAAAAGGCTTTTGAAAAAGCTTCTAATACGCAAATACAATTACCTCTGGATATTATGCTTCATTTCTATGCTTATTATAAGCATGCTACGCATACTGATGAGTTTTTTAAGCCATCAGGGGATAGTGACCTTAGGAATGCTTTTAAGTTAAATGCTTATTTTCAAATTAAAAACCTGACGCCTAACGTGGCTAAATTAAAATATATAGAACTCGTTAATAAGTATATAACGGACTAATTCTGGTGTAAAATAATTTTTCAAACTGTATTTAAACATCGAGATTGGTATGATTAAATAAAATCTTCAAAATACAATTACTCAGGTATTTTTAAAAATGATATTTCTTTGTTAAATCACGTACATTATGTTGTTTTATTCACTAATTTGTCGTTTCAGTTTGCAATGTTTTGTAAGCAAAAGCTATTAAATAACATTTATAATTCCTGTACCTTTGTCATGATAGAATAATTATGAATAAGAAAATAAAAATTCAAGAATTAGGGCTCAAAGATTTTAAAGAAACTTGGGATTACCAAGAAAATCTTTTTAAGGATATTCTAAATACAAAAATTAAGAATAGAAGAGAAAAAACAAACTTAATAACTCCTAATTATTTTTTATTAGTAGAACATCCTCATGTATATACTTTAGGTAAAAGTGGAGATGTAAATAATCTTTTATTAACAGATAATCAACTTCAGGGAAAGGGAGCAACTTTTTATAAAACAAATAGAGGAGGAGATATTACCTATCATGGTCCTGGACAAATAGTAGGCTATCCTATCCTTGATTTGGATAATTTCTTTACGGATATACATAAATATCTTCGTTTTCTCGAAGAGATGGTAATACTTACTTTAGCAGAATTTGGTATCAATGCAGAGAGAAGCAATGGCGAAACTGGAGTTTGGATAGATGTAGGAACTCCTTTTGCTCGCAAAATTTGTGCTTTGGGAGTGCGTGCCAGTCGTTGGGTTACTATGCACGGTTTTGCTTTAAATATTAATGCCGATTTAGGGTATTTTGATAATATTGTGCCGTGTGGAATAAAAGGTAAATCGGTGACATCACTTCATGTGGAGCTTGGTGTAGAAAAAGTAGATATAGAGGATGTAAAAGAAAAATTATTAAAACATTTTGCTGTTTTGTTTGAAGCGGATTTAAGGAAATAAAAAATAATTTGATTTTTCTATCCTGGTTAATGATATGAAAAATCAAATTATTTTTTTTTAAAAGTTGTAGCTAAAGTGATTAACAAAGTTTAGTTTACATTCTTTCGTTCAAAACTATTTTTTTTGTAGTAGTTTGATCCCCTGTTTTTAATTTTAACAAATAAACACCACTTTTTAAATCAGATAGGTTAATCTCTTTGTTATAAAATCCGTTCTGATCCGAAAGAGGAGTGCTAAAAACTTTAGTCCCAGTTAAGGAGTAAATATCAATCGAGTTTTTATCAGATTCAGCAGAGTGTGTTTCATAAAGCACAGTGACTTTTTTATCTAATGTAGGGTTAGGATAAATCCCAAAAGTAAAGTTTTGGGTTACTTCTTCAGATCCTAATAAGTTGGTTACTTCTTTAAATTTAAAGGATAAGTTACCAGTACTTTGTCCAGAAAACGTAGAGAAATTCATTCTGTAGATAGAGCCATCCTCGTATTTAATATAAAAAGCTTTATCTGTATCAACGGTATATCCACTAAAAAAAGAGTAGGTTTTCCAATCACTTCCTATAGTGTTTATTTCACTAGAATAGGTTAAAGAAGAAGCATTAGTTATGCCATCTGGCTCGTCAGTTTCTGCGACAGTAATTTTATTGTTTTGTAATACACCAGCCACATTATATATTGATCCGGGTGAAATTTCTGTAAAATATTTTGTAAATAGGAGATCCCAGTCGTTAGGATTTGGTTCGGCGTTAATTTCTGTATTATTCTGAATCGAATAATAATTGTATCGATTATTAGGGTTATTAGAATTGCTAATTGTCACTGTAGTGTCATCTCCCCATTCTGACCCATTCCAAGTAGCATATTTAAAAGTATACTCTCCAAAATACTCTTCATTTATAAATTTTCTATAAGTACCATTAGGGTATTTTAATACATAAATAATTGTTCCAGTTATATGATGTGTTGTAAACTGATACTCACCCCATCCCTGAGAAGCAGAACCTTTCATAAAAGCACCTTTATCCCATTCAGTATCACTGTTATATAGTTTGTTCCAGTTGTTTTTGTTAACAAGATCTATAGAGTCCCAATCATCGGGATTATTAGAGGCTTCATATACTTCAATTCCGATAGCGTCATTTACTCTAATTCCGTGTTTTCGAGGATCGGTTCTCAGAAAAGCAATATCCCATGAAGCAGCTGAAAAAGTGTTTTCTGTTTCCGTTTTTAATTTATAGTAAACTTGGTCTGTATAACCAGCTCCCATTGATAGATTTACCATAGTTTCCTGTGCTTGTATGTAAAGACATAGGAAGAGTATTGTTAAAAAGTGTATGTTTCTATTCATTTGGTTGATATTTAGATTTATTTTAATTGTTTGTATTCAAATTCTGGACAACCTCGTTCTCCTTTATTATTGGTCAATGTTAATAATCTTAATTTGTACAGTATACCATTAAAATCTTGTAAGACATAAAAATGATCTGTAGCAACGATTCTTGTATGAACATTTCTCCAATTACTTCCGATGACATTTTGATTTTCTGAAAAATTATTTTTATGGATATTTGAAACGGTAAAATCCTCATAGGAGAAATCAGATGTTGATACTCGATAAACTTTTACGCCACCTTTCCTATTATGTACTATATAGTCTGAAAACCCATATGTGCCAATTTCTGGGATAATACTAGTTGCAACAGTAAAGTTTAAATCCCATTTTTGTTTTTGTGGTTCAATATTTATGACAGAATTGGTGTTAAAGCTAAAAAATGTAAAATTGTGATTAGAATCTTTAGGCAGAATAACCTCTTGATGATTGGTGTCGTTTAAATCAGCATATTGTAGAATATAATTATTTTCGTCCTTTTTAAGAATTCTAATCTTTTTCCATCCTCTATGCTTACCAGCAACTGCAACACTTCCTGTTATCGGTTTTTCTATACTTACTTCATAACCTAGGTTAAGCAAATAAACCTCATTCTCTTTTGCATTTATAGAAATTTCTGAAATAGCGGTTTCCTCAATACTTCCATTAGGAGCGTCTATATAAGAAATGTTGTTTGCATTAAAAGTGCCAACAGCAACTTCTTTTTGTAAACTAGTAACATCTGATTTCGTTATGGCATCTATATTGGTGATTCCAATAGACTTAGCTGCCATATAAATTGATCCGTTAATAATAACTCTAGAGTTGTTTCCTGAATAAAATCCTAAATCCCAGGCATCTCTTTTTGAAAGTGTAGTTTTTTGATTACTTAAATCAATGTACACTTGGTTTTCCTCATTAGGGCCGCCGATATTAGGTTTAATACTTCCTCCTAATGAAGGAGAAGAATTAATTAAAAAGGATGTATTTCCTTGTATTGAAGCATTGCTGTAATGGATATTTGCTATATCAAATTGTATAGCGCAGGTCTCATCCAAAAATGAGTTTAGTTTTTTAAAAAGGATACTACTTTTTGTTTCTCCTTTGATAATGGGAATAGTAATTTGATTATTTACCGCAGCAGGAATCGTGGTAAAATCTTTGCTATAGACAATATTTTTAGGATTAATATGGATAGTAACATAACCATTTTCGAGTGCAGGTTCAGAATATATAATAGCAATGTTTTCTTCTTCAGTAATTTCGGTGACGTTTTTTGATAAATTATCAAAGGCAACGACAAAAGGATCAGATGTTAAGGTTTCCTCTTTACTACAGGATTGTAGTGTTATAAAGAGTAAACTAGGGAGTAAAATGAATAAAATAAATAGTTTTGATTTCATATTTTACAGTTTTAGATTATAAGCAAATTTTACAAAATAAGATCTCCCGTAGCCTAATAATAAGCTTGTAGGATCATCATTGTGAGCACCACCAGATAATGCCGTGGTATTTGCGGATGAAATATCCAATAGATTTCGTATTCCAAATGTGGTTACTATTTTGTTCTTTAAAAATGTTTTTCTAAACGTAACGTCTATCCAGTTGTAAGCGTCTGTAGTTCCTTCTGAATATTCTTGATTGCCTTTTTTAGTGTTTATTTTTTCAACAAACACAAGCTGTTTTCCTACATGTTTCAGGTTACACGAGAAGGAAGAGTTCCATTTTTGAATTAAATAACTTATGCTTGAATTAAGTTGTAGGTTGTAAAGAAAATTATTGTTAGGATTTGTAGCTGTTTTAAAATTCTTAGAAATGCCTATAACTGAAATTCCAAATTGTGCTTTTAGATTTTTATATTGAATATGGTTTTCGGAAAAAACACCTATAGAGGTGTACTTGTTTACATTATTATATTTATACGCTAATGGGTTTTGTTTTACCAGTATAAGTTCAATTTTATCTTTCAAATTTATGTAAGAAAGGCTAATTTTATTTTTAAATAGCAGTTGATTGTTAAATAATTGGTGATGTTTTTTTATGTGAATAAATGCAGATAAACCTTGTTCTGGGGTTAAGTTTGGGTTTCCTTGAGTATTATGGTTTACATCAACAAAATAAGTGTATAGCTCATTATAATTTGGAGTTCTGTTTGCAGAACCGATAATTGTTCTAAATTCTATATCATTTTTAAAAACATGTTTGGAGCTTAAAGAAAATACATATTGATTTTTAAATAAATTTGAAAACGAAACTCTTGCTCCTGGTCGTAATGAGAATCGATTCGAAACATTAATTTCTGATGATGTAAACAGATCATAATGATCTAATCTTTGTTTTACGTTATTTTCTTTGGGGTTAATTGTAATGGCTAATGGGGAGCCAAATCCTTTTTCATTAGTTATCTCATAACCTGCCTGTATGGCAAGAGTTTTGGTCGCAATTAAGTTACTGAAGGATCCTCTGGAAAATAATACTGTTCTTGATAAGTATTTATCTTTTAGGATATTTGTTTTTTCACCCTTTCTTATTCGGTAAGTAAAACGTTCGATGTTCTTTGTTTGCTCTTGATAAGATAATGAAATATTATAATTAACACCTCTAGAGATTGTTCCATTAGTATTAAGGTGGTGGTAAAATCTATTGTTTGTGTATATCTCATCTAGAGCAAGAGGATCACTTGTATCTGTTGCAGGATTCTCGTTGAGATCAACCACAGTATTATATTTGTCTATAGTTTCATTAAAATAGTCAAATTTGTAAAACGCATTAAAACCATTTTCTTTATAGTTTAATAATAGTTTTGTATTATGTTGCTCTTTAGGAAGCCATTTGTGTCCCCTAAGTCCATCGTTTCGATCGTACTTATTTCCTTTTTTTTGATCCCAAAAACCTCCGAAATCGTTTCTTGTATATCCAATGTTGCCGTAAAAATTTCCGATAAATTGGTGACCAATTTTAACGGATTGTATATGTTTCCCTTTATCAAACCATTCGTATTCATTACCTACAGATTCTTCTTGTAGATATGTATTTAATTCTAATTTTTGAGTAGAAGATTTTTTTGTGATGATATTAATGATACCAGATACCGCGTTAGAACCATATTGAACACCAAGAGCTCCTTCTACAATTTCTATTTGTTCAATATCGTCTAGATTAATAAGAGTAAGATCAGTGTTATTGCCAAATCCCTCCTCATTAATTACAGGAATATTATCTATTAATATTTTAAAGTATTGAGCATCTAAACCGAATAAACTAACTCCTGATTTTCCTGTTGATGGATTTGGAGTAATATTGATGTTTAGAGTTTGATTTAGTAAATCAGCTAGTGAATTAGCAGCATATTGTTCTATATCTTTTCTGGTAATAAGTTTTACTTCGAAAATAGATTTTTTTACAGATTGTGCATTATGTTGTCCTGTTATTATTACTTCTTCTAGTTTTTCTAACCCAGTAGTATCCTCCTTTTTTGTTATATGTTGAGCAAAGGATAACGAGGAAAAAAAAGTTAAAAAATAAACTACAATTATGTTTTTATTTAGATTCATTCTTAATAATTTCGCGACAAATATATTAAGTTATTTTGATTGAGTCTAAATTAAAATAATTATTTTATAAAAATAAATTTTAAAATTATATCTAATGAATCGGTTAACAATTTTATCTATTATCTCATTACTATTTTTGTGCACAATGAATGCACAAAATAAAAAAACTAAAGATCAGAATGCTATAAGAAGCATGTGTGGTTGTTATGAAGTGAATTTCAATTTTGCGGAGACTTTTCAGTATACAAGTGATACTACTTATGTTCCTTCTAATGTAAAACAAGAAAAAGGCTTAGAATGGGTTCAATTGGTAGAAAATGAAAAAGATAAAATAGTAATGCAACATTTGCTTATTGTTGGTAAACCAGATAGTCCACATGTAATTAAGCATTGGAGACAAGATTGGTTGTTCGAGAATACAGACTTTTATAAGTTTTATACTAATAATAAATGGGGGTATACAGAATTAAGTAAAAAGGAAGTTAAAGGACAGTGGACCCAAAAAGTATTACAGGTAGATGATAGTCCCCGTTATGAGGGTTCTGCTACTTGGGTTCATATAGATGGTAAAAGTTACTGGGAGAATACTACAGACGCTCCATTGCCAAGAAGGGAGTATACAAAACGTAATGATTATAATGTAACTGTAAGAAGAAATAGGCATGAAATCACTAAAGATGGTTGGATTCATGATCAGGATAATGATAAAGTAATAAGGGAAGAGAGAAAGAAAGATATTCTTTTGGCTAAAGAAAAAGGATTAAATACGTATAGTAAAGTTGATGATAGTAGATGCAAAGCTGCACAGGATTGGTGGAAAGCTAATGAACAAAAGTGGGCTTTGGTACGTGGAAAATGGTATGAAATTTTTAATAGAAAAAAAGATTTAGCTTTGCAATCTAAAGTAGATGACAAGCCTTTGTTTAAGCATTTATTTTCTGAAGAGCTGTCTAATGATCAAATGGATATTGATAAAGTTATAGAGTCTTTTGTTATTCAGTAATTTATCTATTTATGATGTGTTAAAAAAAGTATCTACTAAAAAGTGATAACCCCTATTGAGTATAAAAATATTCATTTTTTTATACTCAATAGGGGTTATTTATTTTCTGAAAATAATAATTATTTGGAGATATTACATCATTCCTGGCATTCCACCACCCATAGAAGGCATTCCACCACCTCCAGCAGAATCATCTTTGATGTCAACTAGAGCACATTCTGTAGTAAGAATCATTCCTGCAACAGAAGCGGCATTTTCTAAAGCAATACGAGTTACTTTTTTAGGGTCAATAATACCTGCATTAAGCATATCAACATATGTTTCTGATTTAGCATCATAGCCAAAATCTTTTTTACCTTCAAGTACTTTAGAGATAACAACAGAACCTTCACCTCCAGCATTTTCTACAATAGTTCTAAGAGGAGATTCTATAGCACGGTTTACAATTTGTACACCTGTAGCTTCATCGGCATTGTCGGTTTTTATGCCGTTTAGGGACGCCTTGGCTCTCACAAGCGCTACACCACCTCCTGCAACGATACCTTCTTCTACTGCTGCTCTAGTAGCGTGTAAAGCATCGTCTACACGATCTTTCTTCTCTTTCATTTCTACTTCAGAAGCAGCGCCCACATATAAGACTGCAACACCTCCAGCTAATTTAGCTAATCGTTCTTGTAGTTTTTCTTTGTCATAATCAGAAGTAGTAGTCTCAATCTGTGCTTTGATTTGATTTACTCTATTCTTGATTAATTCCTCATCTCCAGAACCGTTAACTACAGTAGTATTGTCTTTATCAATTGCTACTTTTTCAGCAGTACCTAAGTGTTCGATAGTAGTGTTTTCAAGCGTAAACCCACGTTCTTCAGAAATAACAGTACCGCCCGTTAAGATAGCAATATCCTCTAGCATAGCCTTACGTCTATCGCCAAAACCAGGAGCTTTAACAGCTGCTATTTTTAGTGCCCCACGTAATTTATTAACCACAAGTGTTGCTAATGCTTCACCATCAACATCTTCTGCTATAATTAAAAGAGGTTTACCTGTTTGAGCTACTGGTTCTAGTACCGGTAATAAGTCCTTCATAGAAGAGATCTTTTTGTCATATAATAAGATATATGGATTCTCAAAATCAGCAGTCATTTTTTCGCTATTAGTCACAAAGTAAGGAGATAGGTATCCTCTGTCAAATTGCATTCCTTCTACTACATCTACATATGTATCCGTACCTTTTGCTTCTTCAACAGTGATTACACCTTCTTTACCTACTTTTTCAATAGCTTCTGCAATCAGATCACCAATTTCCTGATCATTGTTTGAAGAGATTGAAGCTACTTGCTTAATTTTATCTGAAGAATTTCCTACTTCTTTTGCTTGTTTTTCTAAATCAGCTATAACGGCTTCTACTGCTTTGTCAATTCCTCGCTTTAAATCCATTGGATTAGCACCAGCAGCTACATTTTTCAGACCTTCTTTAACGATTGCTTGTGCCAAAACTGTAGCGGTTGTAGTTCCGTCACCAGCAAGATCATTGGTTTTAGAAGCAACTTCTTTAACCATTTGAGCACCCATATTTTCTACAGGGTCTTCTAATTCAATTTCTTTAGCAACAGTAACTCCATCTTTTGTTACAGTAGGTCCACCAAATGATTTACCTATAATTACATTACGACCTTTTGGTCCTAGTGTTACTTTTACAGCATTTGCTAATGCATCTACTCCACGTTTAATTCCGTCACGAGCTTCTATGTCAAATTTTATGTCTTTTGCCATAATTATTTTTTTTTAATTTTAAATTCCGATAACTTTAAAATCTATTAGTAAAATTGTTAAGTCTAGTTAAAAGTATCGGAATTGGATTTGTGTGTAATAATTAATTTTTTGTATTAAACAATAGCAAGAATATCATCCTCACGCATGATTAAATAATCTTTACCGTCTAATTTTAATTCTGTACCAGAATATTTCCCATATAGTACAGTGTCACCAATTTTAACAGTCATTTCGTGGTCTTTTTTGCCATTACCAACTGCTGCAATTTTACCTTTTTGAGGTTTTTCTTGTGCTGAATCAGGGATAAATAATCCTGAAGCCGTTTGTGTTTCTGCAGGAAGTGGTTCTACAACCACACGATCTGAAAGCGGTTTAATGTTTATTCCCATTATGATTACCTTATTATTATTAAAAATTAAAATGTTTAAATTTCCTTATTTCAGAAATTATGCCAGTATGTTCTTGCTGACAAATTGATACAAAAAATGCCAACTAGTATGACAAGTCGGCATTTTATTTTTTTACTCTAATAAGAAGGACTAATTTTCCTCTTTACTTTCTTCAGTACTTGGAGTTGTTGGTGTCTCTTTTTCTGTTTCAGTCTTTGTTTCAGTTTGTATTTGTTCTGTATCTACTTTAGATTCTTGAACAGTACCATTGTCCATGATATCAATATTTGATAGTAAAATAAGAACTAACAAAAGGGTAGCTAATGTCCAAGTACTTTTGTCTAAGAAATCAGTAGTTTTTTTTACACCACCTAATTGTTGTGTACCTCCTCCTCCAAAAGAAGAAGATAATCCTCCACCTTTAGGGTTTTGAACCATTATTACGATAACGAGTAAGAATGATACAATTACTATTAATATTAAAAAAATTGAAAATGTCGTCATTGTTATAATTATTTGTTGTCTTGAATTTTCTCTATTGATCTAATTTGGTCTGCAAAGAAACCACTTTTTTCGGGATATTTCAAAATTAATATCTTATAAGCCTGTATTGCTTTTTTATAATTTTTTTGAGCCAGATAAATTCTAGCTAAAGTTTCGGTCATTAATTCATCTGGTGGCGCAGAATGTTCTATTATCTTGTGGCGTGATGATGAATTTTTATCTACAGGTTGGATTTTAGGATTGTTAGCAATAAATTCATCAATTAGGTCAAGTTTATTTTTTAGAGGTATTGGATTGTCTAATTTATTAGGAGTTAAATCATCTTCTTGTTTTGTTTCAGAAAGAATTATGTTTTGATTTGTTTTTCGATCAATAGGGTGTAGTGAAGACAACTTTAGCCATTCATTAAATGAGTGTGTTTCGCTTTTATTGAAGTCAAAAGGTTTGTTAATTTGTAAATGCTCTCCGAGTTTATGTATTGAATCTACTTTGGTATTTAGAGTTTCATCTGGTTTATTTAAAGAAAGATGATTATCTGCTTCTTCGGGATCTATAACTTCTATATTTGTTTTTTCATTTTCCTTTTTGTCATTATTCTTAGGGATAAAAATTGTAGAGGTAATGAAATCAAATAAAACGCTTCTGTCTGTTGTGTAGGCAGCTGTTACTTTTAACTCTTGATTATAGCGAAAACTTTCTTGATCCTTTAAGCCTTTTAATACTAAAGATCGGATAGATTGAAAATACGGAAACTCTTTTAGAATTTGTTCTAGTGTATCCGTCTGCTCTTTTCTTAGTTTAGCAGGGTTATGAAGAAGATATGTAAGTTCTTTAATTGTCAAAATAAAATGATTACTTCATATTTTATGTTCTATGGTTTACAAATTTACCATTTGGCTAAGGTATCACTAAAAATATCTTGAGCGATTCTTTTATAGATAACTTCTAATGCTTCATTTCTTATACTGTTTTCAGAAACGGAAGCAGGATAATCGAAAAAGAAGGAAAATTGTTTTTCTAAATCTTGTTTTGGATCCTTAGTGTCATAAAAACGAGTATTAACAGTTACAGTAAGTCGGTTTTGGGCGGCAGTATTAGAGGATGTTGCAGTAGTGGGTGCAACATAATATTTTATGATTTCTCCTTCATAAATGATGTCACCATTAGAAGTGGTTAAATTTAGGTTAGTTTGATTAAGAATTAAATCTTGTAATTGGTTCGTAAAGGTTTGGTCAATTCCAGGAATAACAATTGGAGCTAGATTCTGAAAGAAGTTTACCTGAAACGTTTTTATATCAGGTGAAATAGATGTTCCTGAAAAAGAGTAAATTCCACATCCTTGAGCTAAGGTTAGCCCAATTAACAACGTAGCAATATATTTAAATGTTCTCATCAATTTAATTATAACTTATTATTTAACGTCTATATTTTCAGAATCGTTATAGCTCATATAATTTAATTTTTCTGTACAAAGTACGTTCGCTAATACCTAATTCATCAGCAGCAGCTTTGCGTTTGCCTTGATGACGTTCTAGTGATTTTTTAATTAGTTCAATTTCTTTATCGTGTAATGATAAAGTTTCTTCTTCTTCAATTTCTTCTGCAAAGTAATACTTATCATCATCTTTTTTAGAAATATCTGAAGTTGGAATTTGAATCATTTCAGAAGAATGTTCTAATGGTTCTTGTTCCTCAAAAACCATATCTTCTTGATCTTGATCTTCCTCACTATTTATTTTTTCCTTTTCTGTCCCATAAATCTTTCTGATTAACCCTTCATTTTCTTTCTGCACTTGTTGATAATTTTCATTTTGCATCAATTCCAAAGTCAATTTTTTTAAATCATTAAGATCGTTTTTCATGTCAAAAAGGACTTTGTACAAAATCTCTCTTTCATTGCTAAAATCGCTATCTTTTTTTTCAGAAGATACTATTGCAGGTAGATTACTTCCCATATTTGGGAGGTAAGATTGCAGCGTAGACGATGTTATAGTTCTGTTTTGCTCAAGGACTGAGATTTGTTCGGCAATGTTGCGTAACTGTCGGATGTTGCCACTCCATCTGTATTTTTCTATAAGTAATATAGCGTCATCCATAAGGCGAATAGTTGGCATTTTGTATTTAGTAGCAAAATCCGAGGCAAATTTTCTGAATAATAAATGAATATCTTCTTTTCGTTCTCGTAGTGGAGGAAGAAGAATCTCTACTGTACTAAGTCTGTAATATAAGTCTTCTCTGAATTTTCCTTTTTTGATAGCATCAAACATTTTGATATTTGTAGCTGCTACTATACGAACATTTGTTTTTTGAACTTTAGAGGATCCTACTTTAATGAACTCCCCATTTTCTAGCACTCTCAATAGTCGTACTTGTGTGGTTAAAGGCAGTTCGCCAACTTCATCTAAGAAAATAGTACCTCCATCGGCAACTTCAAAATATCCATTACGGGATTGGGTTGCACCTGTAAATGATCCTTTTTCGTGTCCAAAAAGTTCACTATCAATGGTACCTTCGGGTATAGCACCACAGTTTACAGCAATATATTTAGCATGCTTGCGGTGTGATAATGCATGAATTATTTTAGGAATACTTTCTTTTCCAACACCACTTTCTCCTGTGACAAGGACTGAAATGTCTGTAGGTGCAACCTGTATGGCTTTTTCTACTGCACGGTTTAGTTGAGGGTTATTTCCTATTATACCGAAGCGTTGTTTTGTAGATTGAATTGATTCCATAGGTTTTATGTGATTATGTAGTATGCTAATTTTGATGTTTTTATATTCTTGATTAGGTAAATATTTGTTAAGTAAAATATGTTTTGCGTAACAATCGATTTTTATGGATTTATTTAGCGGGAAACCATTCGATTAATAATGATTTAATTAAATATTGGTTTTTAGAGTTCATATTAATTGTTTTCTGAGTAATCAATAGCTTCGCCAAGTAGCGTAGCACTGGTACAATTGTCTATTCGTACCATGACAAAATCACCAATTTTATAATCTTTTTTTGGGAATATAGCTACGATATTTTTTGTTGTTCTACCACTCCAGTGTTGATCGGATTTTTTGGATTCTTTTTCAATTAATACCTCAAAAGTTTTTCCGATGTAGCTTTGATGTCTATAGGCACTGTGACTGCGCTGTAGTTTTATTACTTTATCAAGCCTTCTCTTTTTAACCTCTTCTGGGACATCATCTTCTAGTTTGCGTTCGGCAAGTGTTCCAGGTCTTTCGGAGTAAGCATACATATAACCGTGTTCATATTTTACGTATTCTAATAAGCTTAAAGTGTCTTGATGATCCTCTTCAGTTTCAGTAGGAAATCCAACGATCATATCTTGAGTGATAGAGCATTCGGGAATTATTTTTTTGATATTATCAACTAAATCGATGTATTGTTGGCGAGTATGTAGTCGGTTCATTGCTGCAAGTATACGATCACTTCCACTCTGTATAGGAAGGTGGATATGTTTGCAAATATTTCTATGTTTAGACATGGTTTCAATAACATCTAGTGTTAAATCTTGTGGGTTTGATGTAGAGAAACGAATTCGTAACTTAGGGTGTCTTTCGGCTACCATGTCTAGTAATTTGGAGAAATTTATAGCTGTTGCTTTTTGAAAATCACTAGATTTTTCAAAATCTTTTTTTAAACCACCTCCATACCACAAATAACTATCTACATTTTGACCTAACAATGTTATTTCTTTATAATTAAGAGAGGTAAGATCTTCAATTTCTTTTAGAATACTCTGAGGGTCACGACTGCGTTCTCTTCCTCTTGTAAAAGGAACTACACAAAAAGTACACATGTTATCACAACCTCGGGTTATAGAAACAAAAGCAGAAACACCATTGTTTTGTAAACGCATAGGGGAAATGTCTCCGTAAGTTTCTTCTTTAGAGAGAATTACATTTACTGCGTTACGACCACTATCAACTAACTCTAATAAGTTAGGGAGGTCTTTATAAGCATCTGGGCCAACAACAAGGTCAACTATTTTTTCTTCATCAAGAAACTTTTCTTTTAATCTTTCTGCCATACAGCCCAGAACACCCACTTTCATTTTAGGGTTAATTCTTTTTACGGCATTATACTTTTCTAAACGTTTTCTAACAGTCTGTTCAGCTTTATCTCGGATAGAACAGGTATTCACTAGTACCAAATCAGCATCCTCTAGGTTTTGAGTAGTGTTAAATCCTTCATTTGCTAAAATGGAGGCTACAATTTCACTATCACTAAAATTCATCTGACAACCATAGCTTTCAATAAAAAGTTTACGTTTGTTTTCTTTCTTTTGGTCAAGGACAAGAGATTGCCCTTGTATTTTTTCATCAATTATCTTCTCCATATAATATTTCCTTATTTGGTAAGGTCAAATAATGTGCAAAGATACTTTTTAATACGATTTATGACAAATTGGCAGTGTTTTATTTTTGAAAAAGTGTAAAATGGTGTCTTTTTTTAAGGAATATGACGCATAAATTTGGTTTAGTAGGTAAAAAAGATTGTTTAGGTTACCATGATTTTTAACAATAAGGATTCTTTACCTAAATAAGACTTGGTTGGAGTATTGGAGTAAGGGTGTAATTGTTTTTTGTGGATTAATGTAATCGGGTATTTGTTTGATTTAGGAGATCGTATTGTGATTTATTGATGAGGTTTCCATTCTTTTTTATTATCATATTTGTATATTTAAAATAAAAAAAATAAAAGAGATTTATGAGTTGTTAACTATTTGTAAATGAAGTAGTACGTTTCGTGAAAAGAAAAAAAATAAGTCAATAAGATTCTTTTTTTTTAGTATTATTTCTTGTCAATAAATTTAGATGTAAAAAAATTGATATACTTTTGTTTCATTAAAAAACAATGATTATGGCTAAGAATTTAGTGATTGTAGAGTCACCAGCTAAGGCAAAAACAATAGAAAAATTCCTTGGAAAAGATTATACCGTCGCTTCTAGTTTTGGACACATAGCAGATTTACCATCTAAAGAATTAGGGGTAGATGTTGATGCGGGTTTTAAACCTAAATATATTGTTTCTAGTGATAAAAAAGAAATAGTAAAAAAACTAAAAGAACTCTCTAAAAAAGCTGATTTAGTTTGGTTGGCAAGTGATGAGGATCGAGAGGGAGAGGCTATAGCATGGCATTTATCTGAAGAGCTTCAGTTAGATGATGATAAAACTAGACGTATAGTATTTCACGAAATCACTAAAAGTGCTATTCTCAAAGCGATAGAGAATCCTCGCAAAATTGATTATAATTTAGTAAACGCTCAGCAAGCAAGAAGAGTTTTGGATCGTTTGGTAGGTTATGAATTGTCACCAGTTTTATGGAGAAAAGTAAAAGGAGGCTTATCAGCAGGGAGGGTGCAATCAGTTTCTGTACGTTTAATAGTTGAGCGAGAACGCGAAATATTAGCTTTTGAATCAGAAGGAACATATAGGATTGATGCCGAGTTTGCCAATAAAAGTAGCAAAGTTTTCAAGGCAAAACTTCCTAAAAATTTTAAAACAAAAGAAGAAGCAGAATTATTTCTTAGAAAAAATATCGAAGCAGAGTTTAAAGTTGGTGACTTAATTACAAAGCCTGCTAAAAAGTCACCAGCACCACCCTTTACAACCTCTACACTTCAGCAAGAAGCATCTCGAAAGTTATATTTTTCAGTGAGTAAAACGATGACTATGGCTCAGCGGTTATATGAAGCAGGGTATATTACTTATATGAGAACGGATAGTGTGAATTTATCTATAGATGCACAGAATGGGGCAAAAACTGAGATAATTTCTGCTTATGGGGAAGAGTTTAGTAACCCTAAGCAATATAAAGGAAAAGCAAAAGGAGCGCAAGAAGCTCACGAAGCGATAAGACCTACTGATTTTGCTAAGCATACGGTGAATTTAGAACATGATCAGCAAAGGTTATACGAGTTGATTTGGAAAAGAGCCATAGCTTCTCAGATGAGTGATGCTAGATTAGAAAGAACAAATGTTAAGATAGAAGCTAATACTCATAATGAGCAATTTACAGCCAATGGGGAAGTAATTAAGTTTGAAGGATTTTTAAAGGTATATTTAGAGAGTAGTGATGAAGAAGATGAGGAACAAGAAGGTATTCTTCCTGCTATGAAGGTAAATGAAAATATATTTAATAATTACATTTCAGCAACAGAAAGATTTACAAGACCCCCAAGTAGATATTCAGAAGCAGCCTTGGTTAAAAAGTTAGAAGAGCTAGGGATAGGAAGACCTTCTACATATGCCCCTACTATATCAACAATTCAGAATCGTAATTATGTAGAAAAAGGACTTAAAGAAGGAGAAGAGCGAAAATATATTCAGATAGTCCTCGAGGCTAAATCCATTAAAGAAAAAGAATTATCAGAGAAAGTTGGTACAGATAAAGGAAAGTTAGTTCCTACAGATATAGGGATGGTAGTGAATGATTTTTTAGTCAATCATTTTTCCTCTATACTAGATTATAATTTTACTGCTAAAGTAGAACAAGATTTTGATAGCATAGCCGAAGGGATTGAAGACTGGACTCATGTGATGAAAGAGTTTTATGATGAATTTCATCCAAGGGTAGAATATGTAGCTGAAAATGCAGATAGAGAGGTTGGTGAGCGAATGTTAGGAAAAGACCCTGAAACAGGAAAGCCAGTAAGTGTTCGATTGGGAAAATTTGGACCTATGGTGCAAGTAGGGTCGGTAGAAGACGAGGACAAACCAAAGTTTGCAAGTTTAGCTCCAGGGCAGACTCTAGGAAGTATTACTTTTGAACAGGCAATGGATTTATTTCAATTGCCAAAAGAATTAGGAGAGTACAAAAAAGAAACAATTGTTGTGAATAATGGTCGTTTTGGACCGTATGTCCGTTTTGGTGAAAAATTTGTATCACTAGAAAAAGGAGAAGATCCATTAGGTGTTTCTTTAGATAGAGCTATTGAATTAATTGATGCTAAGGAGAAAGCGGATGCACCAATATATATGTATGAAGACCTTCCTGTACAAAAAGGGACAGGTAGATTTGGTCCTTTTATCAAGTGGAATTCGATATTTATTAATGTGAATAAAAAATATGATTTTGACAATTTATCTGATCAGGACATCGTTACATTAATTGAAGAAAAGAAACAAAAAGAGATAGACAAGGTAATTCATAATTGGGAGGATGAAGGTATCCGAGTAGAAAAAGCTAGATGGGGACGTAGCAATATTATAAAAGGAAAAATAAAAATAGAATTAGCTAAAACAATTGATGCGTCAAAACTTACTTTAGAGGAAGTAAAAGATATTATTGAAAAAAATGCTCCAAAGAAAAAGAATACAAAAAAGAAAACTTCAAAAAAATCATAAAAACATATGTCTTTTGAATTTTTATCACCAGTAAACGATTCAATAGTAGCTCATATCGAGTTGCTTGCGGATCAAACTTTGGGTAATCAGATCGAAATACATACGGTTGAAGGCGGCATACCAAATTTAGATAAAGTAGATGTCGCTATTATTGGTGTTAGAGAAAATAGAAATGACACTAATTACATTGGGGAACAAATAAATTTTGATTCAATAAGAAAATCGTTTTATGACCTTTATTCAGGAAACTGGTATACTAAAATAGTAGATCTTGGAGATATTAAATCAGGGAATGAGGTAAGTGATACTTATTATCTTATTCAGGAAGTTATATCTACATTGTTGCAGAAAAATATTATTCCAATAGTATTAGGAGGAAGTCAGGATCTTGTTTATGCACAATATAGAGCTTTTGATATATTAGAAAGAATGGTCAATCTCGTAAATGTAGATAGTCGATTCGATATAGGGAATTCTGCAGAACCGATAACAAGTAAATCATTTGTAGGTAAAATAATTGTAGATCAGCCTTATAATTTATTTAATTATAGTAATATAGGCTATCAAACGTATTTTAATTCTCAGGAGGAAATAGATCTTATGGAGAAATTATATTTTGATTCTTATAGGCTTGGTGAGATAATATCAGATGTGACTATAGTAGAGCCAATTATGCGTGATGCAGATATTGTTTCTATAGATATGAACGCCATGAGTTCTGTAAGTCTAAATAATCCTAATGCAACTCCCAATGGTTTTGATGGTAGAGAAATTTGTGCAATTTCTAGATATGCAGGAATTAGTGATAAAGTAAAAAGCTTTGGAATTTATGAATTTAAAAATTTTAATAATGAAGAAACGACATCTTTACTGATAGCTCAGATTATTTGGTATTTTATAGAGGGAGTCAATTATAGGTCTAACGAACTAAATGTACAAAGTTTAGAAAATACATTGCATTATAATGTTCCTGTGGAAGACCAGATATTATCATTTTATAAAAGTGCAAAAACAGAAAGATGGTGGATTGAAATACCTTTTCTTTCATCTCGGAATAATAAATTGAAAAGACATACGTTATTACCTTGCACGTACCATGATTATGAACGAGCTTGTAATCAGGAAATACCTGAAAGATGGTATAAAGCAAAACAAAAAAACGAAATTTAACATTTTTAATACTTAGATTTAAGGTTTTTTTTCATAAAAAATTGTTTTTCTGGAAATAAATAAATAGGTTTACCACCTTGAATCTAGTAGATCTTAACCTAAAAGAAGTTATGAACAAATTTGTATCACTCATTGCTATTATGGCAATACTCTATAGTTGTGGTGGTGGAAGCCGCGGAGAACTAGTAGGAGTTAAAGGTAAAAAATGGCACCCTCAAAAGCCATATGGTATGGCTCTTATCCCAGGAGGTTCTTTCATTATGGGAAAAGCTGATGATGATAAAGCTGCATTAGCTAATGCTCCAGCAAAAACAGTTACAGTTCGCTCATTTTATATGGATGAGACCGAGGTTACGAATAGTGAATACAGACAATTTGTAAGGTGGGTACGCGATTCTATAATTAGAATGCGATTAGCTATAAAGGCAGATGAACTAGGAAAAACATCGGCAGAAGAAGAAGATGGTATTGGACAATTTGCATTCATCGATGCTAATACGGAAGATGAGGATATGACTCCCTATGAAAAGTATATGCAGGAAAATTATAGCGGTATTGGAGAAACTGGTTATGAGGGAAGGAAATTAAACAAAGATGTTGATATTGTTTGGGATAAAGAAGATTATCCTGATGAGTTTTACACAGAGGTAATGGATACAATGTACATTCCGTTAGAGGAATCTTATAATGGAAGACGTACTTTTGATGTAAGTAAGTTTAAATTTAGGTTTACTTGGATGGATATCCAGGCGGCAGCAAGAGCTAAAAAAGGCGGAAGAAAGGATTTTGTTAAAGAAGAAGTAATTGAAGTGTACCCTGACACAACTGTTTGGATCAAAGATTTTAATTACTCATACAATGAGCCAATGCATAATGATTATTTTTGGCATAGTGCTTATGATGATTACCCTGTAGTAGGAGTATCTTGGGAACAAGCAAAAGCTTTTTGTCGATGGAGAACCCTAGAGAAAAATTCGTACCAGAGAAAGAAAAATAAAGAATTTGTAAATCATTTTAGGCTACCTACAGAGGCGAGGAGTAGCAATACGTTG
>CAVYIL010000267.1:0-15558 GCA_963768325.1 uncultured Flavobacteriaceae bacterium
CTGAGATTATATAACAAAACTATAGTTGTAATAGTTTACCTTTATGGCAAAATTTAATTTTTTATTAACTATTGTATACCCATCCTTTTCAACTACACATTTTTATTTGCGAGGCTGTCTATAATTAATACGCAATTTATAAATTCAGATTTTTTTAAAATAAAAATAAAGAGTATTACAATTTAATTTTTGATTTATTAAAGGAAACTTATGAGCGATTTAACCATAGAATTCATTGAAATTTCCAAAAATATTTAAGCATAAATAAAAGAAAAACATTTACTAAATGGGGGTTAAAATTACAGGTATAAGTTGTTATATTCCTAGTGGAACTATTAAAAATAAAGCATTTGAAAATAATCACTTTTATAATCAAGATGGATCTCTTTTTGGGAATGAAAATGAAGTTATTATTAAAAAATTTCAAGCAATTACTGGTATTACAGAAAGAAAGTATATAAAAGAAGAATTAACAACTTCTGATATAGCTTATTATGCTGCTAAAGATGCAATTAAAGATGCCAATATCAATAAAGAAGAATTGGATTATATTATAGTAGCTCATAATTATGGAGACGTAAAAAGCGGTACTAATCAAAGTGATACTGTTCCAAGCATAGCCTCACGAGTAAAACACCATTTAAGAATTAAAAACCCTTGTTGCGTAGCCTATGATATTCTTTTTGGATGCCCTGGTTGGATTGAAGGAGTGATACAAGCTAATGCATTCATAAAATCAGGTATAGCAAAAAAGTGCTTAGTAATTGGAGCCGAAACCCTGTCAAGGGTTATAGATCAGCATGATCGTGACTCCATGATTTATAGTGATGGCTCAGGTGCCGCAATAATAGAAGAAACAGAAGAAGATGGGGGTATTTTATCACATCATAGTTCCACATATTCTTATGATGAATCAAATTTTATTTATTTTGGAGAGTCTAATAATCTCAAAGTAACCGATAGTCGACGATATATAAAAATGTATGGACGGAAAATTTACGAGTTTGCTCTTAATAATGTTCCTGAAGCAATGAAAATTTGCTTAGATAAAAGTAAAATTTCAATAAAAGAGTTAAGTAAAATATTCATCCACCAAGCCAATAAAAAAATGGATGAAGTTATAGTTGCCCGTTTCTATATGCTATACAATGAGAAAATGCCAAGTGATATTATGCCGATGAGTATTGGTAGATTAGGTAATTCTAGTGTAGCAACAGTTCCTACATTATATGATTTAGTATTAAAAGGAAATCTAGAAGGTCACGAAATAAACAAAGGTGATATTATATTGTTTGCTAGTGTTGGAGCTGGTATGAATGTTAATGCTATTGTTTATAAGGTCTAAAAAAAAACATAAGGAGAAGCCTTAAGTTTGCATAAAAATTTGATATTGCTGATTTTAAAGAATAGGGCAATTTTTATATCTATTTGCTATTTAAAAAGACTCTGAATATTTGTTCTATAATTTATATTATGTAAAATAGAAATCTTTATATCCCAACAAGTGTCTATTTTAATCCCTCCTTTTGCTGTCCGAAACTTTGCCCAACTGTCTATAAGTTTTATACTTAATTTCATCTATTGGGTCAACAGTCTGTTGTAAAGGCTCTCGAATACTTTATAATTTCTGTTTTTATTATCATCACTCATAGTAGAACGTGCTGGACTCTGATCAAGACCTAAACTTGATATGAATGTCTCGGACACCCCAATACTACACATCTCCTAATCATCCAACGAGGAACTAAATCTAAAATTTGACGAATTAGTGGTTACTCCAATGTATTTAAATTTCAGAAAACTAAAATACGAGTTTCTAAGGATGTATAGAATTTCTGAGCCTATAAAATTCGTTGCAAATTTAGTGGTTACTCCATTGCCTATTTATGAAACCTACTGATGCTAAGTAATTCCCTTCAATAAAAAAAAACAAAAATCATTCAAATTCTAAATACTGTATGTTTTCGGAACTGTATATTTTCGGAGCGGACTCAACATTAAAATATATCCTTTTTCAGTTTTTTATCGACATAAATAGTATTATAACGGTTTTTAGGGTGTTAAAATATATTGATATTATGTTAATACTGTAGGAAATAACACTTTTACAAAATATAAAATCCCGTAAACATGATAAAAATTACTAAGCACATTATACATTATACAAGTTTTTTGATAGCTTGTCTTATAGCTACATTTATATGTTTTCAAAATACAGAAAAGATAAACGAAGATGACTTAAGTTTTAATGATGAGGATTTAGAATATGAAATGAAACACAAAAGCCAACCTTGGTTTTCTAATATGAAAGATGGCGCAAATTATTTTGAGGTAAAAAATAATTTTGACACCTATTTTGGAAATCACCGTTGGGAAAAAAGTAAGCCAAGAGCTTTAGGCGAAAGTTGGATAAAAACCAAATTATTTTATTTAGACAATAATGGTAATGTGCAAGCAGAACCAAAACCTACTATACAAAACAGCTTTAATTCACCATTAAACACTATAAATAGTTCTTCTACTAGTGTTATTGGATCATGGACATTATTAGGCCCTGTAAATAGTGCTACTACTTCTTATTCTGGTAAAGGAAGTCACGGTGGATATGTATTTCTAAACAGAATAGATCCCACCAATAAACAAAAAATGTTTGTATCCTTTGTTACTGGGGGATTATGGATGACTGCAAACGGCGGTATAAATTGGACGTTAGTAGATTCTAACTTACCAGATGATACCTACTACGACTTAGATGTAGCAATTTCTAATCCTCAGATTGTTTATGCTATTAGTAAACAGCAAGTAATTAAATCTATCGATGGCGGATTAAATTGGGTTTCTACTAATCTAACAAATTCTAGCTATTCAGGTACAGCATATGATATCGCTGTATCTACCGCAAACCCCAACATCGTTGTTGCACGATGGGGTAACAATATATATAGAACTACTGACGGAGGTACTAACTGGGCTACTGTGCAAACTGGTTTATCGAATCATCAAACTTGGGGTAGTTCATTACATAGCGAAATGCTAGATTGGAGTACTACAAATTCTAATGTAGTATACGCACTCAGTACTAGCCACAATAATCAAGTTACCGTATATCTCTCTAATAATGCAGGTGCATCATTTTCCGCTATAAAGACAATCACATTAAGTACTAGTGCTAATGGTCAGGTAGTAGGATGGGCAAAATTATTACTTCCTACATCTAATACCAACTCAATATACATTGCCGTAGGTAGTGGAGAAAATGCTTCCGCCCATAGAGCTGTTCATCTATATAAACTAAATGCTACATATGGTAACATAGAGAATACCAGAGTTAATATGATTTCTGGAATTGGAGACCCAAGTAATCATGATCCTGTTCTCCATCACGGAGATATTTCTATGGATAGAAATAATGAGAATAAAATTATTTATGGTTCTTATGCTGGTAGAAGAATTTTTATTTCAACCAATAATGGCTATTCTTTTTCACTAAGCAACAGCTCCATGCACAGTGATATTAGATCTGTCGATTGTATCGATAATTACGTATTCACTGGTAATGATGGAGAGTCTACCCTATCCAAAGATAATGGCGTAAACTTCCAAACGGTTACTAATAGCATCAGTAATCACGAATTATGGGGTTTTGGTAGTGCATTTAAGACTGACCTTGTAGCTTCTGGTAACAACCACGGACCAGTAATGATAAAAGAATCTGGCAATGGATTTGATTGGTATAATGGTCCTGGTGCAGATCAAGGAAACACAGACGTTAATCCTCTTGATGACAGATACATTTATAGTAATGGATATAGTAATTATCGGTATTTTAGAACAGGTGTACACCAATTAGTTAATCAATCTAACCTTTTAGATAATGGTGGTATTTACGCTTATTTTAATTCTATGGAATTTCATCCAAACAATTACTATACAATCATTACACACCATGCAGGTCAATACCCTAATAGCAATCCTAATCTTAGTACTTGGAAAAATTCGTTAATAAAAACAGAAGATAACGGAAACACCATTACTGTTGTAAAAACTTTTACCGATCAAGTTTTTAGAGAAAAGATTTCTATGAAAAACCCAGATCATATGTATGTGGTCGTAGGTAAATCAAATAATAGGTTATGGCATACCGCTGATGCTGGAATAACATGGACGGATATTACACCGTCTACAACAGCATCGTCTGGACAAAAGAACATATCTGATATTGCTGTTGGTGATGAAAATCCTAATGAGATTTGGGTTACCTATAGTGGCGTGCAGTCTGTATGCAAGATTTTGAAATCATCAAATTATGGTGCTAATTGGACTAACCTAACACAGGCTAATCTTTCTAATTTTCCTATTACTAAAATTATTTTTCAGAGAGGTTCTAATGGAGGTGTTTATCTAGGAAGCAAAAAAGGTGTTTTTTACCGAAATAACACCATGCCCAATTGGATGCTTTTAGGTTCTGGATTACCCATGTCGGATATACGATTTATGTTTATAAATTACAATCAAGGAAAATTAAAAATAGGAACATCTAGAGGTGCTTTTACGCATAACCTATATGAAACTAGCCCTCCTAATGCTTTAATATCTGCTAGTACTTCTAAAAAGTCCTGTACTTCTTTAGAAAAAATACAATTTAAAGATTATTCGGTTGTTAGAAATGCTTCTGCAACATGGTCTTGGAGTTTTCCAGGAGGAACACCTGCAACCTCTACAGAAGAAAACCCAGAAGTATCCTATAAAAACGCGCCGAATGGCTTTTATGATGTTACATTAACCGTTACGGATGCCTATGGCACGAGCACGCAGACCTTAACTAATTTTATTGAAGTAACTGGTAATTGTACTACTGATAGTGATAATGATAGTATACCAGATTATGAAGAAAATTCGCAATGCACCAATACAATTCCTCAAAAAAACTTAATTTCTGGTAGTAATACCGATGTTATTACTGATTTTAATGGTGCTATGTCTGGTATTTACTACGCTGACGTTACCATCTTCACGAGTTGTTATAGTAAAACTGCTACTGTACAAGCAGAAGTGAACCTAAATACCAATGTAATAGTTGTAAAATCGTATTCGCATTTTAATAGTAAATTTACTACCGATCCTATTAGTGGGTCAGGTACAACTGAACTTATCTCTGGTTCTGGAGATTATGCTAAAATTGGTTTTAAGCTTGTAGTAAATACTGGTTCTAAACAACTAGTATTTAATCATATTAATAACGCTTGTGGTAGTGTAGCTAGAATCAATACATCCTGTTGGGATTCATTAGATTATGATAATGATGGCACTCTCAACTATTTGGATACGGATAGTGATAATGATGGAATCTCGGATTATAACGAAAGTACAATATGTGTCAATGCTATTCCACAAGGTAATACTATATCTGGTGGCAATACTGATCTAATTACTAATTTTAATGGAGCCAATTCAGGCATCTATTTTACTACTGTAAATATTTTTGCGAATTGCTATAGTACTACTGCTACCTTAAAAGTTAGGGTAAATCTTAACACGAGTGCTTTACATGTTGTATCCTACTCCCATTTTAATAGTACATCACTTACGGATAGCATTAGCGGTAATGGATCCAAGGAGTTAATATCTGACTCGAATTTATACGCCAAAATCGGAATCAAACTTATCGCTAAACAATTAATTTTTAATTTGATTAGTAATGCTTGTGGTAGTACTGCTAGAGTAAATCCTTCTTGTTGGTCTAATTTGGATAGTGATTTTAACGGAAAAATAGATTATCTGGATAGTCAGCTTACATTAGCCACACCAGCATCTAATCAAAGCGTAGCTTGTAATTCATCTACTAACCAAACAGAATTACAACAATGGCTGAATACCCATGGCGGTGCTATTGTTAGTGGTGGATGTTCTGCTATTACTTGGACTAATAATTATACTGGATTAAGCAATGGACCAGGAGCAACAGGAGAAGCTACTGTAACCTTTACGGCTACAGATACCTGTGGTAATAAAAAAGTAACTATTGCAACGTTCTCTATTATAGATACCACTAACCCAACTTGGAGTACTGTTCCCCAAGATTTAACGGTACAATGTGATAGTGGTACGGATCCGCTAGCACTATATACCAATTGGCTAAATAGTTTTAATGGCACGGATTCTTGTGGCATTGCTAATACAACCAATAATAGTACTGGATTTACCTATGATTGTGGAAATATCGGGTCAAAAACTGTGTTATTTACATTGACCGATGATAATGGAAATGCTATCAGTAAAGAAGCTACTTTTAGTATTCAAAAAACATTAGGGGTAGACGAACTTGATATTACTAACCTTAAAGTATTTCCCAATCCAACAATTGATAATTTTACCGTTTCTTTTGAATTAGAATCAAATGAGAAACTGAGCCTAAATTTATATGATACTTTAGGACGCATAATCGAATCTAAGGTATTTGAAAATAATCTAGGAGGAATATTCATAGAAACATTTGATTGTAAACACCTAAAATCAGGTATGTATTATCTTTCTATCAGAAATGAAAATAAGAGAGTAATTAAAAATATTATTATAAAATAATTTGTACATCTATAAATAGACCCAAACTCATTATTTTTTCGTTAGATAAACTACCTCACATGCTTACAACGAGGTAGTTTATTATTTGAAAACTATAAAACACAAAAATCTGATTATAAGCGATATAATTTGTATAAGGTTTCTATCATTGCAATATCTTAATCAATTCTTATAATTTTTGCACCGATAGCTCTTAAACGTTCATCTATATTTTCATATCCTCTATCAATTTGTTCTATATTATGAATTATAGAGGTTCCGGTAGCACTTAATGCAGCTATTAATAATGAAATACCTGCTCTAATATCAGGAGACACCATCGTAGTGCCATTAAGTGTTGATTTAAAATCATGACCAATTATAGTAGCTCTATGAGGATCGCACAAAATTATTTTTGCCCCCATATCTATTAATTTATCTACAAAAAACAATCTACTTTCAAACATTTTTTGATGAATCAATACCTCACCTCTGGCTTGTGTAGCTATAACCAAAATAATACTCAATAAGTCAGGAGTAAATCCAGGCCAAGGAGCATCTGATATTGTCATAAATGAGCCATCAATAAAACTTTCTATTTCATATCCATTAAGATGTGCAGGAATATAAATATCATCATTTATACGCTCTACCGTTATCCCTAATTTTCTAAAAGTATAAGGAATTAAACCTAAGTCATCCCAACTAACATTTTTAATCGTAATCTCACTTTTAGTCATTGCTGCTAATCCTATCCAAGAACCAATTTCAATCATGTCTGGTAAAACCCTATGTTCACAACCACCTAGGCTATCAACCCCTTCAATGACTAATAAATTGGAACCAATACCATTAATTTTGGCTCCCATAGAATTAAGCATTTTACATAATTGCTGTAAATAAGGTTCGCAAGCAGCATTATAAATAGTTGTTTTTCCTTTAGCAAATACAGAAGCCATCAATATGTTAGCTGTTCCTGTAACAGATGCTTCGTCTAACAACATATAAGCTCCAGTAAGACCATTAGGAGCCTCAACACCATAAAATTGTTCCTCTTTGTTGTATCTGAATGTCGCCCCTAATTTAATTAAACCTTCAAAGTGAGTATCTAATCTTCTACGCCCAATTTTATCACCTCCAGGTCTAGGGATGTAGCCTTTACCAAATCTACTTAGTAAAGGACCTACTATCATAATAGAACCCCTTAAGCTGCTTCCCTCCTCTTTAAAACGATCACTTTCTAAATAATTTAAGTTTAATTCATCGCTTTTAAAAACGAACTTACCTTTGCCTAATTTTTGAATTTTCACACCCAAGTTATGGAGAATGTCTATCAATTTATTAACATCTCTGATGTCTGGAACATTAGAAATTGTTACCTCTTTAGAAGTTAATAAAACAGCACAAAGAATCTGTAATGCTTCGTTTTTTGCTCCTTGAGGAATGATTTCTCCTTTGAGTTGATGCCCTCCTTCTATCTGAAAAGTCCCCATATAATTTGTTGCAATTAGTAATTATTTAGTAGCGCTTTTTATTACGAACATTTGAGTTAGAACGATAATTACTCTTTTTAGTATTTGTGTATTTTTTCTTAGCTCTTAATAAATTACTCGAATCAGATAATTCTTCTATCTGACCTCTTAAATTTATTTTGCCGCCACTTAACTCCAAAAGATGATCAAAAATAGCAGTATCTTCGACCGTATCTTTGTTCCAATTGAGGTAGCATTTTTTCATATGGTTAGCTATGGTAACTATCAATGCATCTTTTAATTCGCCGTCTTCCCAGCTGTTAGCCACATCGATCATTCTTTTAATATTATTACCATAAAACCTATATTTAGGATAATTTTGAGGATACTCAAGTGGTTCAGGTCTTTCTTCTAATTTTTCCTTAGTTAATGCAGGATAAGGCGCTTCTACATCTAACTTAAAATCACTTATAATAAATAATTGATCCCATAATTTATGTTGAAAATCAGGTACATCACGTAAGTGTGGTTGTAAATTTCCCATCACATCTATTATAGACTTGACAACTTTATTTCGTTCCTCTTTATCCTCTATCGAAATGGCATAATTCACCATTTTTTGTAAATGACGACCATATTCTGGAATAATTAGTTTCTCCCTCTCTGTATTGTATTCCATATTGTTAAAATCCATAAAATAAATAATAAATGAAATTGAGATATAAAATAAATATAGAAAGAATTAACTAACTTAAATCAATCTCAAGTTTTGATTTGCAAATTACTAAAATAAAACGAGTATTATTAGGTATTATTAGGAGTTTAAATCCCCTTTTTTGAATTTATAAAGAAATTACACCTTCTACCTTAACAGAAACCTCTTTGTATTTATTAATGACTAAAGTAGGACTTTCCATCCTTACATTCACTGAAACACTAGTGTACTTACCATTTTTAGATAATTTTGTGTGTATCACAGCTCCCAAATTATCAAATATAGTTTCAATAGATTTTATTTTTTCAGAATCAGTAGCAACAATAAATTTATATAAATAAACACTAGGCCAAACAGAAGTGGCTGCTAGTTGTTCTTTTAATTTTTCATAAAATTTTTCACTGTCGTTCTCATTACTCATTTATAGCAACCTTTTTGCAAATATACAATTTTTAGATTCATAATAAAAAATTCTAAATGACGATATTTTATGTTAAAAATATTATTATAAACTTTATTGAATAATTTTCACCCCTGATTTAATTATACTTTTTATAATTCTACAAATCTCTATATAATTCTATAAATAATTGAAAAACAACTACATAACATATTGTAGTCTTGAGATTATTTATAATTATTAAAGAATAATTTTACTATAGATATAACAATCTTGGCTCATTTAATCCACAACATATACTAAGTTGTTTTTAAATTCATTATATAATTACGAAATTTGCACAAAAGCTATTCCGTTGATAAAAAATAAAATTGTTATAACAGGAGGACCTTCTACAGGAAAAACCGCAATAATTAATTATCTCGAAGAACGAGGTGAAACTTGTATACACGAAATATCAAGAACGCTTATTCTTGAAGCTCAAAAAGAAGGTATTGATCAACTATTTTTAGAAAACCCTACCCTATTTAGTCAAAAACTACTAGTAGAACGGATTAATCAATTTAAAAATGCTCAGGAAATAACTAGCTCATTGGTTTTCATAGATAGAGGAATTCCTGATATAATTGCATATATGAACTATATCAACGAAAGTAATCCTATAGAATTTATCGAATCCTGTAAAAAATATAAATATGATTACATATTTTTATTACCACCTTGGGAAAGCATTCACATAACGGATAATGAGCGGTATGAAAGTTTTGAGCAAGCACAGCTGATTTATCATCATTTATTAAAAACATATTCAGATTTAGGATATGATTGTATTGAGGTTCCTTTTGGAACTATAGAGGAACGGAGTAATTTTATATTCGAAACTCTACAATAATTACAATGAGCAAGGCACTCCAGATATTAGAAAAGTATTGGAAATATGACAGTTTTAAACCTCTTCAGGAAGAAATTATTGATTCTGTTATTAATGGTAGTGACGCCTTTGCTTTATTACCTACTGGTGGTGGAAAATCAATTTGTTTTCAAATCCCAGCAATTCTTTTGGATGGAATATGCATAGTTATTTCACCCTTGATCGCTTTAATGGAAGATCAAGTAAAAAATCTACAAAAAAAAGGTATAAAGTCAATCGCATTACCAAGTGGAATAAAATACGCTGATTTAGATACATTGTTAGATAATTGTATCTATGGAAATTATAAGTTTCTATACTTGTCACCAGAAAGATTACAACAGGATATTGTGCAGGAAAGATTAAAGCGTATGAATATCAATCTTATTGCTGTAGATGAAGCACATTGTATTTCTCAATGGGGTAATGATTTTAGACCTTCTTATAAAAAAATTAATTTATTAAGAACACTACATCCTTCTGTTCCAGTACTTGCATTAACCGCATCCGCCACATCACTAGTTGTAGAAGATATCATTAAGGAATTAGATCTTTTTCAGCCCAAAGTATTTAAACAATCTTTTTTTCGATCAAATCTGGGTTATATTGTAGAAAGAAATACATTAGATAAAAACCATAAGATTATTCAAATTCTTAAAAAACACCCGGAAGTTCAATTATTTATGCCCGAAATAGAAAAGCAACTGTAGAAATTAGTGACTTTTTAAATAATAGTGGTTATACAAGTGAATTTTATCATGGAGGTGTTGATTCTATAGAAAAATCAAAACGATTTAAACTATGGATGGATGAAAAAGTAAGGATAATGGTCGCTACTAATGCTTTTGGAATGGGTATCGATAAACCTAATGTGCGTACCGTAATTCATTATAATATACCTGAAAGTATTGAAAGCTACTTTCAGGAAGCAGGAAGAGCAGGAAGAGATGGATTATCATCTTTTGCTTTTCTTTTGGAAAACAAAAATGAAATTATACGGCTTAATGATCAATTTATCAAAGTTTTACCTAATATTGATACGGTAAAATTAATTTACAGAAAACTAAATAATTATTTCAGAGTATCTTATGGTGAGGGAGAACAAAGTGTGCATGAATTTAATTTTAACTCATTTTGCAAAACATACGATCTAAACACATTGATTACTTACAATACGTTACAATTCTTAGATAGATCTAGTGTAATAAGATTTACAGAGCGTTTTGCTAAAAAAAGTAATATTTATATCACAACTTCTAGTTATAATTTAATAGCTTTTTTAGAAAAAAATCCACGCTATGAAATTATAATGAAGGCTATTTTAAGAACATATGGTGGTATTTTTGATGAACCAGTACCTATTAATTTATCTTTAATTACTTCTAAAATAAATGTGCCTGAAACAGAAATAATCAAAGTATTAACTAAATTAAATGATTCTGAATTATTGGAATTTAATCATAACCTAACTGATGCAGAAATTACCTATCTAACCCCTAGAGAGGATGATCACACTATTAATAAAGTAAAAAATCATCTAGAAAAACAGAATTCTTCCAAAATAAAAAAAGTTAATGCCATGATTCATTTTATTGAAAATGACGTTTTATGTAAAAGTAGATTACTATTAGCTTATTTTGGAGAGGAAAATTCTAAAGATTGTGGCATTTGTAATTATTGCACTTTTAAAATGCATCAGATTCGCAATACAAAACTAGAGGATATAAAAGCAGACATTATTAAACTGTTACAAAATAATAAACTATCGTCTAGAAATCTTATTACACAATTAGAATACCCCGAAGAACAAATTCTAACCGTATTGAGAGAAATGAATGAACATCGAATCATAAGAATTAATTACGATAACGACTATCAATTAGTATAACTATTCCATGAAAAAATTACGAATTATATTTATGGGTACTCCTGATTTTGCTGTAGGAACCTTAAAAACAATTATCGATAACAAATACGATGTAGTTGGTGTTTTAACAGCACCAGACAAACCCGCTGGTAGAGGGCGAAAAATAAATATTTCCGCTGTTAAAGAGTACGCAATGTCTCAAAATTTAAAAATTCTTCAACCAACCAACCTCAAAGATGAAGAGTTTATCAAGGAACTAAAAACCCTTGAAGCTAATTTATTTGTGGTAGTAGCATTTAGGATGTTACCAAAAATAGTTTGGAGTATTCCAGAATATGGAACTTTTAATCTTCATGCATCCATTCTACCTAATTATAGAGGTGCGGCACCTATAAATTGGGCTATTATTAATGGTGAACAAAAAACTGGAGTTACAACTTTCTTTATTGATGAAAAAATAGACACTGGACATATTATTCTTCAAAAAGAGGTAGAAATAGAAAGTAAGGATTCTGCAGGTAAATTACACGATAAACTAATGGTACAAGGTGCCAATTTAGTATTAGAAACACTCGAATCTATTAAAAACAATGCAGTTAAACTTATCCCACAACCTGAAAATAAAAAACTTAAAACAGCTTATAAATTAAATAAAGAAAACACAAAAATTGACTGGTCAAAAGATATTCAATCTATTTATAATTTAATAAGAGGATTAAGTCCATACCCTACGGCTTGGTGTTATCTATTTAATAAGGGTATAACAGACACTGTAAAAATTTACGAAACTCATTTAATCAAAGAAAAACATCATTACAATATTGGAAAAATTATTGTAGAGTTTTCTTTGATAAAAATAGCAGTAAAAGATGGGTTTATTGTAATTGATAAGCTTCAATTACCTGGAAAAAAAGCAATGAACTCTAAAGCCTTGTTAAATGGATTTAGCTTTGATGAAGATGCAGAAATGCGCTAACATCACGTTATCACTAGGATAACAAAAGCTGCAAAACGCCCCTTTGTTTATTAACAATCTGGATTAGTTATCAACAAAAGCCCGTATTTACTGGGCTAATCCTTGCGCAAATCATAAATCCGTATAAATTTGTAGAGCGTTTAACAAAAATTTGGTTTAACCAACAAATTAATTTAAAAACAGAACTATGAACAAAACAGAATTAATCGATGCAATGGCAGCTGATGCTGGAGTTACTAAAGCAGCAGCTAAAAAAGCCTTAGAATCTTTCTTAGGAAACGTAGAAGGAACTCTTAAAAAAGGAGATCGTGTTTCATTAGTTGGATTTGGATCTTGGTCAGTATCTCAAAGAGCTGCAAGAGAAGGTAGAAATCCTCAAACTGGTAAAACTATAAAAATTGCTGCAAAAAACGTTGTAAAATTCAAAGCTGGAGCAGACTTACAAGGATCAGTAAACTAATTAGTTAGTTTTAAATATTATAAAAAACTCCCATTTATTGGGAGTTTTTTTATGATATTTTCAAAAAAACACAACAAATTATTTTGATTAGTTAAAATAATTTAATAGCTTTAAGATAACCTAACCTAACCTAACCTAATCATGATATTGCAAAAACCCTCAAAAGGTCATTTATTAGTTGCTGAACCTACTATTATTGGAGATGTTTCTTTTAACCGTTCTGTTGTACTATTAGCTGACCATGGCAAACAAGGTTCAATCGGTTTTATAATGAATAAACCGTTGGATTATTATCTTTCTGACCTAATTCCAGAAATCACTTCAGAGTTTAAAATATATAATGGAGGACCTGTAGAACAAGATAATTTATATTTTATTCATAAAATACCGAGTCTAATTCCAGGAAGTGTAGAAATATCAAGTGGAATTTATTGGGGGGGAGATTTCACCATGGTAGCACAACTTATCTACGAAAATCAAATTAAACCGAATGATATTCGATTTTTTTTAGGATACTCTGGTTGGGAAGCATTCCAACTTAACCAAGAATTAGAAGCAAACTCTTGGGTCATAGTTGAAAACAGCTATAAAATGAATATTTTTGGTAAATCTTATGATACGTTCTGGAAAGATAAAATGATTGAGCTTGGAGGTGAATATCTCCTTTGGTCTAATGCTCCAGAGAATCCTAGTTTTAACTAATCTCTAATTACTTAACCTAATTTCTGTATTAAGTATTCCTAAAATCCTTTTACTTACTTTATTCTCATATTTTTTCTTTCTGAATTTTGTGATTGGTTTTATTCCAGATATCACATTAGTTATAAATAATTCATCTGCTTTTTGCAGTTCAAAAGGAGAAATAGAAGCTTCTTCTACTTCATAATCAGATAATTTTTCTAGAATTCTTAGTATGTTTGTTCTTAGTACACCTTTTACACAACCATCAACTAAAGGAGGGGTTTTTATTATATTGCCTTTTACTAAAAATAAATTACCATTAAGAGCTTCGGTTATCATTTTGTCAGAATTAAGTAACAAACAATTATCAAATCCGTTCTCGTTAGCAAAAATTCCTCCTAAAATATTTATTAACCTGTTATTAGATTTCAATGTTGATAATAAATCCTTTGCTAGGTAATGATCCTTAAATAAAGTGATTTCGTATGATTTATCTGTTATACTGTAAAATGGTGAGTCTAATTTAGAAACAGTTAAGAAATACTCTACAGCATTATCATTAGGTGTGTATAATCCTCCTGATTTTCTATATACAAATAACTTAACTCTACTAGAAGTATTTAATAAGTCATTTTTCTGAACTAGATCAATTATTTCTTTTTGCAAAAATTCTAATGTAAACTGCATCGGAATCTCCATCCTTAAGATACGCATAGATGCCATTAACCTAAAATAATGATCTTCCCAAAAAAGTATCGCACCTGAATTAACTCTTATAGTTTCAAATAAGGCATCACCATAATTTAAACCTCTGTTGTTTGTGAATAATGTAGCCTTATTATCTTCTATTAGAGTTCCGTTAATGTTAATCATAAAAAGGCTCCTCTATTTTTTTAATTAGGAGTAAAATATTTAATTTATTAGATGAATTAAGCTGATCCTAAAACGTGTTTCAAGTTGCTTATCATATTTTCCCAAAGCATCTTACTCTCATCTATTTCATCGCTCTCTGCATAATCAGTAATCATTAAAGACACATCTTTTGTTATTTCATCTACTTGGATACGTAACTCGAAATAATAGTCTTTACTATCATCCTCATCGGCTATCCATCTAAATTTAACACGTTCTCCGCTTTTTCTACTTAAAAGTTTTGCATCTTCTTCTGATCCATCCCATATAAAAGAAAACAACTCTCCTCTAGAATTTACATTATCCGCAAACCACTCAGAAAGCCCAGAAGGCGTTGATATATATTGATATAATAACTGTGGAGAAGATTGTATTACAAATTCAATTTCGTATTTAGTTTTTTCAGACATATTGCAAATATTGTTAGTAAGCCAATATATAGATTAATTATCGACTATAAAAATACATTTTAAAAAATATTTATACATTATTGTTTGTGGCATTCCATTTTGTTTTTATATTTGCACCCGCGTTTAAGGATTAGAATTTAAATAAATTATGGCGAGGTAGCTCAGTTGGTTAGAGCGTCGGATTCATAACCCGG
>CAVYIL010000268.1:0-16417 GCA_963768325.1 uncultured Flavobacteriaceae bacterium
GAGCCCAGTGAGTCGAGAGACTCACGCTGGGTTCTGTGAGAGATTTGGGGCTGAGATGCCCCTTATCTACTCGACTCCCTTTTTACCGTCAAATCCAGATTTTTAAACGGGATTTTGGATGGAGTCTAGCACAAAGCACAGTTAGTGATTGGATGGCTGGATGCTGTCAGTTACTAGAACCACTATATAATACTTTGAAACAAAAAATATTGAGCTCTGGATATATTCAAGCCGATGAAAGCCCTATCAAAGTATTGGATAGTGACAAAAAGGAAGCTCTCATCAAGGGTATCAATGGGTCTATCACGATCCCATTAGCAAACTTGTACTCTTTGATTATCGTAAAGGACGTGGACAAAACGGACCTAAAGAACTTCTTGTGGGGTATAGTGGTTATTTACAGTGTGATGGATATACTGTATATGACAATATAGGAGCTGATCCCAATATTACATTGGCAGGGTGTTTAGTACATGCGCGTAGAAAATTTCACGATGCAGTAAAGAATGATAAAAAAAGAGCTGAAAAAGCATTAGCTATTTTTAGAGAAATATATCTTCAGGAAAGAGAAATTAAGGAACTCGCTCTAGAAGATTTCGGAAAAATTAAAAATTTACGATTGGAGAGAATAAAACCATTACTCCAAAATATTAAAGATTGGATTACAGAAGAACAGTTTAAGGTATTACCTAAAAGTACTATTGGTAAAGCAATGACTTATTTTGTAAATCAATACCACAAGTTCCTAACTATTTTTGAAGACGGAAGAATTCAATTGGACAACAACCGTATCGAAAATGCTATACGACCACTGGCTATTGGAAGAAAAAATTACCTCTTTGCAGGATCTCATAAGGCAGCTCAAAATGCAGCCATGCTATACTCTTTCTTTGGAACTTGCAAAATGAATAATATAAACCCTAGAGAATGGCTTACGGATACTCTTGAAAAATTACCTGACCATAGTGTACTAAAACTAGAGGAATTATTACCAGGGTATAATAAACAAAATTAAACGTACTTTATCGGACGGATACGTTTGTTTAGCCATAGATTATTTTAGGATATAGGTCGAGAAATCAACAACAACTTTGTCTCCTTGTACTAAAGACCAAGCACCATTCCAAGTTCGTTTTTCAAGATTAGGACCAACAATGTAATCGTTTTCTCCAGATTTAACGTATTTGTTATGTTTATCCACGTCTTCCCAAGCTTTTTTATCTGGATTATACTCGTATACAATTTCTCGTCGACCATGGTCAGATGTGTCAGAATATGGATAGCAACTAGCATCACATTCGTCAATTTCAGAGATTATTTTAAAACGTTTTCCGGTAGCCGCTTTTATAACAAAGTCTATAACTTTTCCAGGGGCAATCTCTCTTTTTCCTCCTTCAAGATCATAATAGTCTCTAGTTTCATGATCAACACCATACCCCCAATATATTTTATCTCCGGTGCTGTACCATTTATTTAATTCTGGATCATATTTTTCTACATATAATCTTCCGAAAAGCTCTGCTCCACTAGTTCCGTGGTCAGTTGCATTATGTAAACTAACGTCAGCAGGATCCACTCTAATCTTGTTGTATTCTACTAGATCACAATCTCTAACAGTATATTTTACATTCTGCATGATTTTAAAACCTCTATTACCTTCTACATAATTAATCTTATAAGCAATTGGATACCCTGGGTTTTCGCGAGAAACTTCTGCGCCTGTTTTAAGAAACTCAATTACTCCATTCATATCATTAGCCATTGCTGATAAAGAGGAGGCAATTCCTGACTCAGCACTACCGCCAAGTTGTTTAACTGTTACTTTAGAGTTTTCGAAAACGGAACTGTATTTTGCCTTTAATTCAGCACTAATTTCGTTTCCAGCTCCTTTGTAAGCAAAGTTTAAAGCGGCCTCTACCTCTAATGCACTCTTGTCTGATTCATATATCATAGTAAATAATTTTCCGTATGTAACAGACTCTACATAAGAGGATGGATTTATTTTATCAAATGGTACGTTTTGATAATCCGTAACAAAAGGAGCTAGCCTGTCAGGGTTAACATCTTTGTTTAACCAACCAAATTCACCGATAATATTTTCTTTAGGGGTAACAGAAGCGGTGAAAAAACGTTGTTTTAAAGTAACTGCAAATCTTGTTTTTTCAGTAGAGAAATCAATACCAATATGACCAGAAACATTAATACTTGGTCCAGAATATCCTGCCTTAAGAGCTAGTTGAAACTGTTGTTTATTGTGGATTCTTTCTACCGTTAACTCAAAACTAGCAGGAAAACGAGCATTACTGTCGTAATAATTATTTAAGATATTGTTTAATTTATCTTGTACTTTTCCTGCAGTAGGTTCGTTGATTGTTCCTGATGTAGAAGAAGAAGTACCTGATAAAACATTAACCCTTACTTCTACAGGATTTCTATTAACACCATCAATAGGTATGGATGCAGGAGATCCTTCTTGTATGGTTTTGGAAATTAATAAATTGCCAGGCCATAGTAGAGAGCCATTAGGGTCTAAAATAAAAAAGTCTGAATTTGTTTGATCAAAAGAAACCTCTCTTTTTTTGCAATTTTCTTCTTTTGTGGAGCTTTTTGAAAATCTTTTACGTTTTATTTCTTTTATTACTAGATTGCTAATTCCATCAGGGATATCTGGTGTGAAATATTGTTCTGTTGGTTTTAAATTAGAAGTTGTTGATTTAGATTCTCCTAAATTGTCATCGTTTTGACAGGAGATTAGTACTGCTAAAGAAAGCCCTAAAATACATGTATAAGTGTGTTTCATAAATTAATAAATTAAATTGTTAATTGATTAAAAAGGTCATTTTTTTAACTACGCAGTGATCTAGAATTGCATGCTAGACTAGTAGTTAAATTCTTAAGGGTTAGATTTTTACTTTTAGGATTAAGGAGATGGTGTTAATTGTATTAAGGAAATCTTTTTGATAAAAGTCAGCTTTTTTAGAAAAGTATTACTGATCCAATGCATAATTAAAAAGACTCTTGTTTAATAAAATATGTATATCAACTTAACCTAATTTCCGGAAGAGTTTTTTTATATAATTTCGATAAAGATCATGTTTAGTAACCCTTACTCTTGTTGATGCTGTATCAATATTTATAAAAAACATAAAAATAACTTTGTATATTTTTGATCAATAATATATGTTAGGTTATTCTTAATCTTTACTTACGGTATGGTGGTAAAAATAGTACGTTATAAATCTAATGAAAAATACTTTATACTTGTATATCTTGTGTTAATTTTAACATTTTTAATAAGTAAAATGGGCTTAGAAAGTGTTTTGTGTGATTATAATTTTGATGTTATTTGTTTTTATTGATGAAACATTAATTTGTAATGTTCTATGGTTAATATGTATTTTTGTGCTGTTTAATAGAAACTAGTTGAAAGTTTAGCTAGATATAAATTTTAAAGACGAAGTTTGATTAATGAATAACTAGGTCTAGGTGTTTATTCTATAAGTTTATTTAGGTTTAATAGTGAAGTTATTTTGTTATTTGGGCAGAAAAATTTAATTAGTTTTAGCAATGAGGCTATTTATAGTAATGTTTTTATTATATTGGATAGATAGGTATTAATTCAGTAAAAAGAGGTTTCGTTTTCCTTACTTTAAAATTAAAAAAACGAGAATATTAACAAAATGAGAAATAAAGAAATCGTAATAGAGAGAGTATCTGTTATAAAAGAAACGTTGAAAAAAGGTCTGAAATTAAATGATTTAGAGAGGGAATGGTTAGAAACACAACGAAAAAGTTTTAAAAAAAATCCCAAAGGTTTTTCTAAAGAAAGAGTAAAACTACTTGATCCGTTAATTCCATTATTGGGGTTTGATTGGCGACGTGGATATTTAAGAATAGATAAAAAAACAGAGGAATTAACTAGTAGCATACGTGAGTTACTAATGCAGAAAAAAAGACTCGCTGCTCGCGAAACCCGTTGGTTATATCGCCAAGGAGTTTTTTACCGCAATAATCCAGAAAAGTTTCCGGAAGTAAAGATAAAAAAACTAGATTCTTTAATTCCATTATTAGGATATGATTGGCGTGAAGGAAAGGAATATTCTAAGAGATCAAAAGAGAATCATATTCAAATAATTAGAGAAACATTAGAAAAAGGAAATTTAATAACAGAAGATGATAAAGCCTGGCTTAAGCGACAACAATTAAGTTATCAACAAAAACCAGAAGCTTTTACTAAGCAGATTATTACTTCGTTAGATTCCTTAATTCCGTTATTAGGTTATAATTGGAGGCTGCCTTATAGTGTTCGCGAAGAGCATAGAAATGAAATGCTTAAAAAAATTAGGTCATCTCTAAAAAGCAAACGAAAAATCCCTAAAAATGCTCAGACATGGTTGAATAATCAACGGCATATGTATCTAGATCATCCTAAAACTTTTTCTGCTGAGTGTAAAAAAGAATTAGATAGTTTGATTCCACTTTTACAATATGATTGGAAAGTTTCGGTTAAGAGTGTAACGACATTTTCATTTCCTAAAAGGGTAGAGCTTATTAAAGAAAAATTAGAGAATGGTTCTGAATTAAATGATAAAGATAGACGTTGGATAGCTAAATATAGACGTATTTATCTTAAAGACCCTGCTTCGATAACAGATGAGCAATTAACTCTGCTTAATAGTTTAAATTTATTATTAGGACATTCTTGGTTTAAAACAGGAAAACCTATAAGGAAGATCAAAAGTTTTTTAGATCATATAGCAGATATTCGAAAACAAGGATTAACGTCTAAATGTTTTACGAAAGAACAACATCGATGGTTAAGGTTACAACGAAAAAAATATGTAAAGAATAAGAAGAAGGGGTTTAATGCAGAAAAGGTTAAAATGTTAGATTCATTAATTCCTATTATTGGATTTGATTGGAAGGTATATAGGAATAACCAAAAAAAGAAAAGGAGTAGTGAATCACATATAAAGGAAATTAAAAAGAAGTTAAAAAAAGGGATAGAATTAGAAGATAGAGAAATAAATTGGTTAAGAACTCAGCGTTTTTATCACGAAAACAAACCTGAAGTAATTGAGGGTTATGTTCAGAAATTAGATAACTTAACGCCTCTTTTGGGATATGATTGGAAAGTAAAACGCCAGCATAAAGCTCCTTCCAAAACTTTTGAAGAGCATATAAGAGATATAAAATTAGTTTTTCAGAATGGAGAAAAATTATCTAAAACCCAAGTCGAATTTTTGCGAATGAGGCGAGTGTATTATCATCGTGACCCAGAGAGTTTTAGTGCGTACCAAATTAATGTATTAAATGGTTTGAGTGAATTTTTGGGAGGTGATTGGAGAGAAACGAAAAAAAAGGTAATTCCGACTATAGATTTTGATCAACATATTAAAGAAATCCGAACTAGATTAAAGCAAAATAAAGATTTAACAGATCGTCAAAAAAGATTTCTGGTTAGATATAGAGGTTTATACAGAAATAATAAGTCAAGTGTAGTGACTCAAAAAATAGAAGCTTTAGATTCTCTTAATTCATTATTGGGGTATGATTGGAAAACATTTGTTGAGGAAAGGGTATAACACTATTTAGTGTTAAGTTAAGTAGCCAGAATATAGTGTAGTTTAATAAGTAATAAAAGTGTAAATTAAATCACTTTTTTAGGTTTAACTATTCTAGCTTTGGTTAGAATGTTGATTGTTATTATTAATGAAGTGGCGTAAGCTTTTTTAATTTTCTATTAAAACAATTATTTTTTGCCAGAATCAAAAAAGTTTAAACCATTTCATTAGAGAAATTAGAATAGGAATATCTGCTTTTTTATTACTTCTAGGGATTTTAAAAGAAAACAGTAAATTATATGATAATGGAAAGAATTGGAATTGAAGAAACATTATTAGAATATCATCGTGCTATTGATAAAAATTGGTGCTATTTAATAGAAAGAGTAGATGTATTACCTGTTGATGCAACGAATGTTCAGTTAGTTTGTGTTAATGGAGCGTATATTCAATATTATGAAAAATTAGATTCTTTAGGGAATAAGAGTACTCTATTTTGGGCATTAGAGTTTGTAAAACAAATGTAGATTTAGTCTATTTTTCTTTGCGATGAATTCATAAGGGGAATGGTGTAGTCTACTTATTAAGATATGTATTAAAATAAAAAGTACCACTAAATCTCAAAGGGTTTAGTGGTACTTTTTTGTTATAAGAACTTTAATACGTGCTTACTTAATCATTTCATAACTACGCTTTATGAAATCTGTAAGCTCTTCACCCTTTAATAAGTTTTGAGAAAGTCTAGCTAAGTCGAGAGATTGTTTTATCAAGCGTTCTTTTTTCTTCTCTGTTTTAGTGCTTGCAATTTCACTTATCAACTCGTGATTGGTATTCACTATTAGATTATACATTTCAGGCATATTACCAAACATATTCATTCCACCACCACCAGTTTGTTGCATCTCTTTCATACGACGCATAAACTCTGGTTGTGTAATAATGAAAGGAGAGGCACTGCTATCCATAGCTTCTAACTGAACATTATATTTTTCTTTTGGGATTATCTTTTCTAGATCAACCTTTAGACTTTCTTTTTCTTCGTCTGATAATTTAGAGATAGTTTCTTCATCTTTTTTGATAAGGTTATCTATATGATCACCATCTACACGTACAAAAGATATGTTTTCTTTAGTGGTTTCTAGTTTTTGGATTAAATGAGAAACGATCGGCGAATCTAGTAATAATACTTCATACCCTTTGTCTTTTGCCGCAGCGATATAAGAGTGTTGATCCTCTTTATTAGAGGCATAAAGGATAATAACTTTGTTGTTTTTGTCTGTTTGGTTATCTTTAATTTTCTCCTGTAATTCATCAAAAGTATAATACTTGTCGTCTACAGTTGGGTAAACAGCAAATTTGTCAGCTTTTTCGAAGAATTTGTCTTCAGAAAGCATTCCATATTCAATTACTACTTTAATATCATTCCATTTCTTTTCAAAATCAGCTCTATCATTTTTGAATAGAGAGTTTAGTTTATCAGCAACTTTACGAGTGATATAGGTAGATATTTTTTTTACAGCTCCATCGGCTTGTAAGTAGGAACGAGATACATTCAACGGGATATCAGGGGAGTCAATTACTCCACGTAGCATTGTTAGGAATTCAGGAACAATTCCTTCTACGTTATCTGTTACGAATACTTGGTTTTGATAGAGTTGAATTTTATCTTTTTGCATGCTCATATCTTGACCTAATTTCGGGAAATAAAGAATTCCGGTTAGGTTAAAAGGATAGTCGACATTCAAATGGATATTAAACAAAGGCTCATCGAATTGCATAGGATACAATTCTCGATAGAAATTTTTGTAATCACTTTCTTCTAAATCACTAGGTTGTTTTGTCCAGGAAGGGTTAGGATTGTTAATTATATTATCTACTTCTATTGTTGGAGCAGGATCCTCTTCTTTAGCATCCTCTGCCTTAGGTAAAGTTTCGGTTTTAGTTCCGAATTTAATCGGAACCGGCATGAACTTATTGTACTTTAACAATAGTTCTCTAATTCTGCTTTCTTCTAAAAACTGAGAGTCTTCGTCATTGATGTGTAATATGATTTCTGTTCCTCTTTCGGTTTTATCGTGCGGTTCTATAGTATAAGAAGGTGAGCCATCACAAGTCCAATGAGCAGCGGGCTCGTCTTTGTAGGATTTGGTGATGATCTCTACTTTATTGGCTACCATAAAAGAAGAGTAAAATCCAAGTCCAAAATGACCAATGATACCAGAATCTTTAGCGGTGTCTTTATATTTTTCTAGAAATTCTTCTGCACCCGAAAAAGCTATTTGGTTGATGTATTTTTCAACCTCCTCAGCAGTCATTCCAATCCCTTGGTCGATAATATGCAGCTGTTTTTTATCGGCATCGATTTTTACTTCAATTTTAGGGTTGCCGTATTCTACTTTTGCATCACCAATACTAGATAGGTGTTTTAATTTTAATGTAGCATCTGTTGCATTAGACACGAGTTCTCGTAAAAAGATTTCATGATCAGAGTATAAGAACTTTTTAATTAGAGGAAAAATGTTTTCTACAGATACATTAATACTTCCTGTTGCCATATTATTTGGTTTAATTTTAATTTTCTATGTTTGAGTAATGTATAGTCAAAAAAAATACCAACTTAACTAAGCTGACAAATTGACGGTAGGTGGAGGTGTTAATCGGTCAGGAAAGGTAGTTTGGATAATATTTCTGTGCGGTGTTTCTAGTGTACCTGTGATGAAAATATTCTATTATTTTATGTTGTTAGTTTTCCTTGAGTTAATGAAAGCATATGGTGTTTTTTCATCTGTTTTTGTTATGAAAATTTATAATATAGGTGCTAATACTTTGTTTGTAGAATATAATAGACCATCGATAGCTTGTATTTGAACTCCTATAATATCAATATCCGAATTCCCTATGCCATCAGTAATTTTAGCAGGGTTTTTAGTGTCGTTTGCAGGAGTAGAAATAGTGAAATCACCACCGTCTAAAGCGGTTATGGTGCTAGGGTTTGGTAAATCAGCTATATATATGGCTTTATTGTATACCATATGATATTTTAAAGTCTTGATTAAATCATCTTCTTTAGGCTTCGTTTCCCATTTGTTAATCGCATTATTGTTAGGGACTAAAATGGTGCCATGATTTAAGTTCTTAATAGTATCTATTAGGTTAGTGGATTCTATTTCAGTGTTAAAATCAGCAAAATCAGAATCTAAAGCAATAAAATCAGCAATAGAAGGAAGCTTAATAAGTGTATCTACAAAGTGGATAATTCCATTAGTAGTATTTATATCAGCACCCTTATTAATAATTTTAGAGGTTCCATTAAACTCGATACCACCAGAGGATTTATAATAAATACTAATAAATTTATTTGGTGTACTATTATATCTAGCTAATGTTTTTTTATAACCACTTCCACCTTCAGAATTAAAATGAGAAGAATTTACGATTCCTGATATAATATGATTTAGAAGTATCTGTTTAAGATTCTCTTTCTTTTCATCTGTATCGTATGTAGCTAGATTGATGTCAGTAAAAGCTTTATTGTCAGGTGCTAAAATGGTAAAAGTATCTGAGGTTACCAAAAGTTGGTCTAAACCTGTAAGTTTTAATGCAGCTGTAAAGACACTATAGTTAGAGCTAATTTCTAGTTTCTCAAATGTATTGAGAGTAACAGGAGGAATAATAATATTATCCCCTTTGTCATCACAAGAAAAAATACCGACAAGTATAAAAGTTATGAATATTGTTCTGCTAAATTGTGTGATAAATTTCATTTCTAGTGTTTTTTTAAAATAAATCTTAGTGCAATTTCAAATAACGAATTTACCATTTTTTATATTGAAGTGGTTTAAACTTTTTTGATTCTGGCGAAAAATAGTTGTTTTTTGTACCTCATAGTAGTGTTACGAGGTAATAAAAAGACAAAAAACGAGTAAAAAAGAATATTTTTATAGCGGATTAAAAAAAGTTTAAACCATTTTATTCTTTGTTTCAAAAAAAACTTGAATTCAACTAATAAAGGTTGGAGGACTTTTTTAGCCAGTATAATATTATCAAGAAAAAAATCTTGTTTTAAGACTCTAGTATGGTTTGAGAATTATAAATATAGGTGTACCTTTTGAGGCTATAAATAATAATATTTTTTTTGAAATAGAGTTATGTTTTTTTATTAGGAAAAATGTGTTTATTAATGGATGATAAACTTTATTTAAATTTGTGTAATCAAAAAAGTTTAAACCACTTCTAAAATTATAAATACTAAAATAATTGTTCAATATATGAAAATAGCTAAAAAGATGTTAATGTCTAAATTTAATCTAAACATGAAGAATAAATTATTATTTAATATTTTCTTTTTTAGTGTGATAATTGCTAGTGGGCAAACGTATAATGAGTATGACTCTGAGGGTAAACGACACGGAAAATGGAAAAAGATGTATGAAAACACCAATCTAATTAGATATGAGGGCACATTTGATCACGGAAAGGAAGTAGGGGAGTTTAAATTTTATAAAAAAATTAGCGAGCAGTTTCCTACAGCAATAAAGTTTTTTTCTAAAGATAGTGATACGGTTGTAGTTAAATATTATACTTTAAAAGGTAAAGTGATAAGTGAGGGTAAAATGGTTGATAAAGAAAGGGTTGGTTTGTGGAAATATTATCACCAAAACTCATCTAAGTTGATGATGACAGAACAATATAAATCTGGAAAACTAAATGGAGAACAATTAACGTATTTTGAATCTGGTCAACTTACTGAAAAGTGTATTTATAAAGAAGGAAAGAAGGAGGGGAAAAGAATAGTATATTCAGAAGGAGGAATTGTAATCAAAGAATTCACCTATGTCAATGATCAGTTACATGGATTAACCAAGTATTATGAACTTTCTGGTAAACTTAAAATTGAAGGGAGTTACAAGAAAGATCGAAAAGATGGAATATGGTCTTATTATAATGAAGGAAAATTATTAGAGAAAAAAAAGTTTCCGCTGAGTAAAAAAGACAAGTCAAAATAAGAAATGATTGCAGACAAAGATTCTAATTAGTAATTTCGCAAAATATTTTTGTTATGTCTATTTGTTTAAATTACTACTTTTAAAAGAATGAATAAAGAATCAAAATGGAACAATTTTTTAAAAGAATTAGGTAATATATTTTTTTTCTGGTTATTTGGTGTCTTTTTTTTTACAGTTTTTAGAATTTCTTTTATCTCAATATACCATAAGCAAATGGGAGATAAAGTGGATTTTAGCGAAATTGTAAAAGTATTATTTATGGGATTCCGTTTTGACTGTACTGCTATTTCGTATTTTCTAATTATCCCGCTAATAAGTTTATTGCTATTATCATTTTATAATAAATTTAGGATCGCTAAAAGCATACGAATAGTACACCAATATATATATGTGATACTATCTTCTTTTATTTGCATAATAACTTTAAATTATTTCAAAGAATACAATGATCAATTTAATAATTTTCTTTTTTTAGGACTTTATGATGATAGAAAAGCCGTTTTTCATACCATATTAGAGGATTTTCATCCGATTATGAATAGTATTGCGTTGTTGTTAATTATACTTCTTGGAATTTTAGTTTTTAAGTATTTTGAAAAGAAAACTATTTTTTATTCTCTATTGAGTAAAATCCAAAGTAGCTATTCTAAAATTATTTTTATAATAAGTGTTTTAGGATTATTTTTCATAGGTATGCGAGGTTCTTACTCAAAGATACCAGCAATTAGAAAATGGTCAGGAGTATCTGTTGATGCATTTTTAAACAAAACAGTTCTAAACCCTTACCGTTCGTTTAAGTATGCATTACAAGATTTTAACGAATTAAATCTTTTGAATGGAGAAAATCCGTACTGTGATACCGATCAATTTCGGAAGTATTTCCAAGAAAGTAGGGTTAGGGATATTATAAAAAAAAATGCAAAGGGAGATACTGTTTCTAAGCCAAAACAAATCTTCTTGGTAGTAATGGAAAGTTATGATTCTTGGCCGCTGATGGACAAATATCAGCAATTTGGGCTTTCGAGAAATTTATCTGAAATAGCAAAAAAAGGAACTCATTTCACGCAGTTTTTACCTTCGTCTAATTCTACTTTTAATTCCTTTGGTTCCGTTGTAACAGGTGTCCCGTATTGTGGAGTAAATATTAGTCAATTAGGAACCATAAACGAGCCCTTTGTAACTTCTATTTTTTTGCAATTCAAAAAATTAGGGTATCAAACAAATTTTTTTTATGGTGGATTTTTGTCTTGGGTAAATATAGGAGAATTCACTAGGCATCAAGGAGTGGATAGGATATTTTCTGGCGCTGATGCTGGAGGCAAGAGTGATTCTGGAGCATGGGGTGTTGAAGACGAGAAACTATTTGATTTAGTATTAAAAAACACGAACCCTGATGTTAATTCATTAAATGTAATTTTAACATCTAGTTATCATGCTCCATATGTGGTAGATGTTTATAAAAAAGGGTTTCCCTATAGATCTACAACGGATTTTCCTAGTAGTGTGAAAAAATATTTTGATGAGGGTATGACTTTGGAAGAGTTAGGGCACTTATGGTATGGTGATAAATGTATTGGAGACTTTGTAAAAATAGCAGAAAAAAAATATATCGAAGGGTTGTTCTGTTTTACAGGGGATCATTACGGGAGAAGGTTTTTAAACCCAAGACCTAATCTTTATGAACAGTCTTCGGTTCCGTTTATAATATATGGGAACAATATTCCTAAAAGTGTTAATACTACACCAGGATCACACATTGATATTTTACCCACATTAATAGAAAAAATTGCTCCTAAAGGTTTTGAATACTATAGTTTTGGAACTTCTATGTTTTCTGAAAATAAAGAAAAAGGTATTGGTCTTGATAAAATGATTATTCCTAATGAATTATATCACTTTACAGATGATAAAAAGATAAACAAAATAGACCTAGTTGATTTTAAACAAAAACAGGTAAAATCATCCAGTCTACTAAAAGAATATGATAAAATAATGTCTTTATCATGGTATTATACTATAAAAGGGGATTCTATTAAGATAAAATAGCTAATACACCTGTTTTTTTATTGATAATTACATTGTGTTAATATGAGAATAGTGCCAAAATTCATAAACTTTTGTAAAATCTAGATAGTTATCCGCTATTTACTTGTAACTATGTGGGTGTATAAAACAAGCTTCTTTGTAATACCGTTTTCCTTATGAATTTATTGTAAAAGAAAATGCCTAATTTCTTTGTATATGTGATAGAGGAAAATCAAGAAAAGTAGTGCTACGGTTTATTTTTATCTAGAAGCAGATAGGGAAAAAGAATATTTTGTTGTAGTAAATTCATAAGGAAAATGGTATAGCTCTACTAAAGCTTTTATGTTTCTTTTTGCTTGGGTTTTTAGGGTTTTATAAAGAGGTGCTTTTTGTAGTCATAAATAAAACTTTGTAAAAAAGGCTTTAATAATGTTTAAAAATATATTGATCTTATTTAGTAGTGTTTTATTCGTGTCTTGTGTAGCTGTCCCGCGAGATATTAAATATGCTAAAAGAACTAAGGGGTATAAAATAAACGCAGATTATTTCCCTTCAATAAATCAGGATGAGAGAGTACGTTATTTAATTCTACATTATACAGTGGCTGATGATAGTACATCGCTTAAAATATTAAGTGGTCGTACGCCTAGGGAGGTAAGCATTCATTATCTAGTAAATGATAAAAAGGATAAAAAAATACATCTTTTGGTAGATGAAAATAAACGAGCTTGGCATGCTGGTCGTAGTAATTGGGAAAATGTTAATAGTATTAATTTTAGCTCTATAGGTATTGAAATAGTGAATAAAGGGTATGTGGTAGAAAATGAAAAAATGATTTTTTGTAATTTTCCAGATTACCAAATCAAAAAAGTAGCTGCATTAGCTAAGAATATTATTGATCGCTATCATATAAAACCAGAAAATGTAATAGGGCACTCAGATATAGCTCCAGAGCGTAAATCCGATCCAGGACCTAAGTTTCCTTGGAAAAGATTATATTATAACCATAATATTGGGGCTTGGTATGATTATTCTGACAAGGAGGAGTTTAAAAGTCGATTTCCACAAGATAGTTTGGATAGTAAAAGTTTTATTTTATCTGTACAACAAGATTTAACTAAATATGGTTATAAAACAGAAGAGACTGGCGAATGGGATGAGGGAACTCAAAAAGTAATTACTGTTTTTCAACACCATTTTAGACCCGAAATTTATGATGGTATTCTGGATTCTGAGACATGGGGAATCCTACAGGCGCTTATTAAAAAATATAAATCTTCTTAGTATTTAATAGTGTAATGTGGGCTCACATAAAAAAGTTGGGGAGAATCCTTAAGTTTGCATAAAAAATGGAATGAATTTTTCAATAATTTCTTCAATTTTGCCAGAAGGACTATTAACTCATTTTGATATTGTTGATTTTAAAGAATTGGGCAATTTACAAACTAAGCAAGACTGTTTTTATAGTATCCGTCCGATAAAGTACGTTTAATTTTGTTTATTATACCCTGGTAATAATTCCTCTAGTTTTAGTACACTATGGTCAGGTAATTTTTCAAGAGTATCCGTAAGCCATTCTCTAGGGTTTATATTATTCATTTTGCAAGTTCCAAAGAAAGAGTATAGCATGGCTGCATTTTGAGCTGCCTTATGAGATCCTGCAAAGAGGTAATTTTTTCTTCCAATAGCCAGTGGTCGTATAGCATTTTCGATACGGTTGTTGTCCAATTGAATTCTTCCGTCTTCAAAAATAGTTAGGAACTTGTGGTATTGATTTACAAAATAAGTCATTGCTTTACCAATAGTACTTTTAGGTAATACCTTAAACTGTTCTTCTGTAATCCAATCTTTAATATTTTGGAGTAATGGTTTTATTCTCTCCAATCGTAAATTTTTAATTTTTCCGAAATCTTCTAGAGCGAGTTCCTTAATTTCTCTTTCCTGAAGATATATTTCTCTAAAAATAGCTAATGCTTTTTCAGCTCTTTTTTTATCATTCTTTACTGCATCGTGAAATTTTCTACGCGCATGTACTAAACACCCTGCCAATGTAATATTGGGATCAGCGCCTATATTGTCATATACAGTATATCCATCACACTGTAAATAACCACTATACCCCACAAGAAGTTCTTTAGGTCCGTTTTGTCCACGTCCTTTACGATAATCAAAGAGTACAAGTTTGCTAATGGGATCGTGATAGACCCATTGATACCCTTGATGAGAGCTTCCTTTTTTGTCACTATCCAATACTTTGATAGGGCTTTCATCGGCTTGAATATATCCAGAGCTCAATATTTTTTGTTTCAAAGTATTATATAGTGGTTCTAGTAACTGACAGCATCCAGCCATCCAATCACTAACTGTGCTTTGTGCTAGATTCCATCCAAAATCCCGTTTAAAAATCTGGATTTGACGGTAAAAAGGGAGTCGAGTAGATAAGGGGCATCTCAGCCCCAAATCTCTCACAGAACCCAGCGTGAGTCTCTCGACTCACTGGGCTCTTATCACCCAGTCAAAATATGACTTTACCTCTTGCATAAATTCCTCCCAAATAAATTTGGTTGATTAATACATTTAGTTGGATGATTTGACCGCTTCGCTCCATTGTCATTACAACAACTTCATTACTACTACCAGTCAATCCGCCCCTGTGCTTTGCTTTGGTACTTTCTCAATCGTAGGGTTTCTACTCCTTGATTTTCCCTTATCATCAAAACGACAGGTTCCTGCGTTCCACATTAGAGCCTCTATACAGTTCATGCCGTCTTAATGCCGGATGCCGTCAGATCAGTAAACAGGTAACTTCCTGACTTGTCCCAAGGTAACCACCACTCCTTGGTTTTGACATCATCTTTACGTTTTCGACACTTCATCAACGGTTCCTTTACAGTCATCTCCTGTATAGGTACATGACTCCTTTTTATGAAGCCTTTTCCATATCGCTCACTACAAAGGCTCTTTACCAATGCAGCATATGGTAGTTTGAATCCGATTCCTGTAAACCGAACCCGAGGGGTCTACCCTCATCTCTAATATAGTTACGATAGTTGATATCCTTGCAACTATCTAACACAGCACACGATGATCCGCGTATTTATTTACCAGAATATGCGCTAATAAACACGCTTCCGCTATAGATTTCTCAATAGGACGACTTGGTAGTTCTGCTATAAGAATTCCTTGACCATCTGCTTTAGCGTATTTAGGACGAATCGTTCTTCTTTTTATCAGACTAGCAGGAGTATATTCTAGGGTTTCTGTAATTTCCTCTCCTATTTTTTCTAAGCCTTGAGTATCTTGCTCTGGCTCTATAATAACCTCTCGTACAGGTAAATGTTCTGGAAGTGCATTACGTCCTTGGTGTTTACTCTTTTCTCGGGTATAGGTAATGGTTTCTTTAACAGATTCTTCCTCTTGAATTATAGGTGTGTCCTGCGGAAATAAACTTAATTGATCTACTGCGGATTCTGTAATAAATTTCTCTGACTTAAAACCATTAATAAGTCTATAAAGCTCATAAAGCTGCTGCTTTAGGCTTCGGTTTTAGACCTTTACACTTTCGTATTCGACAAGTAATTCTTGATAAGTCATCGCCCCGAAAGTACAACGTTTTACTTAAAATTACCAAAAATAAGATCACTTTTTATAGCGTTTTTTTCTGTTAATATTGGTAATAGAAATACCATCAAGGAGTAAAACCAATTGTGAATAATCTAACTGTAGGCTTTCCACCTCAGGGCTATAAACAGGTAAATCAAAGCTACTAGATTCTAAGCGTTTGTAGTACAATACAAAACCTCCAGACTGCCAGTGTAATAA
>CAVYIL010000269.1:0-10250 GCA_963768325.1 uncultured Flavobacteriaceae bacterium
CCCATAAACCGGATGAACTTAAGATTCTTGTTATAGATAATGCAGCTTTCCATTCTACTAAAGATGTTATACTACCTAAAAATATAGTACTACTTCCAATTCCTCCATATTGCCCTGAACTAAATCCTGCAGAAAAGGTGTGGCAATGGATGAAAGATAAAACGGCTATGAAAATATACGACACCTTAGAAATATTAGAAACCAAAATAGATAGTCTATTGGAACAAATTGAAGGACAATTAGTTAAATCAATTACAGGCTATCAAATATATCTAGAAGCCTTTTCCAGTATATTCAATGTGTAAATGGTATTATATTTATTTTGTAAATCTAGTATTTTGTTTTTAAACTCATCGGGTGTTATTTTAAAAAGTTCTGGTTCAATTTGATACCATTTTTCAATGGCCTGAAACGGAGTTTTGACGTCTAGTTCTTTCCTTAAGGAACCGTGTCTTCTATAAATGTTATAAAAGCAAAGAAAATTTATCATATCAGTTTCCATTTCATATTAATTCTAATAATCTTGGTATTGCAACAATTTCATTCTCCTTTCCATCAACAATTACTTGCCCTAAACTCATTCTATTTTCAGTACAAAACGCCGTTAGAATATGCAATGGATAACCTTCTTTTGTTAAAAATCCTTTAACTGTTTTGCCATCTATGGCAACCACTTTCTTGTCGTGTTTAGCTATTGACTCTGTGAACATTATAAGGCATTCTGAAAATTCTTTTGGGTTTATTCTACTGAAAAATTTTCCTAAAGTATCATGTGACGGAGTGCCATTTTTGTAAGGATAAAACTTTCGCAACCAGTCTATGCGTTCCTCTCCGAAACCTTCTATCAACTCATAGGTTTGAAAACCACAAACCACTACTGATAAGGTTAAAAATAGGATTTCTTCTAAAGGATATTGAATATTTCCTTTACTGGTTCGTCTTGGATCATTCAAGGTCGAAAAACATTCTGTGATGAGTAACTTTTCCTTTTGGGCCCTGCTTTTTGTCATTTTTTTTTAATGGCAGACCATCTACCATTCTTATCCACAAGTATATGTCATTTTTGCTTTTCTTACAAATTTTTAAAAGCGAATGCCCTGGGCTTACTTTTAGTGTTTAAAAACAGTAAAACGTTTTTATTGAGATAGAAGCCTATAATACCTTGTTTTTTGAGTTTTATCGGACAATAATAAATAATAATAAAAGCAGCTATAGTTTAAAAAAATGGTAGGCTGTTAGATTATTTTAGTAACTTATTTATACTATTCTTCTCAAGAATGAATTTACCGAAACAAAATGTTCTTTTTTACTCAATTTTCGTCTTTTTATTACCTCGTAGTGCTGCTATGAAGTGCAAAAAACACTTCAATTAAGTGAAAAATAATTATTTTTTGCCAGAATCAAAAAAGTTTTAACCACTTCTTACAAGAAACTCATAAGAAAAATGGTATTAGAACTACTTTCTTAAATAAAAAGGGTATTGCTATACTAAAAAAACCTGCTTAAAAAGCAGGTTTTTTTAGTATAAGTTTATAGTTAACAGGAATTAATTTACTTTATTATATAAAGTAATAGTTCCATAATCACCTGGATTAATAGAAGGTAACTTAGCCTTATAAGTTGACTCTATAACTTTAATCATACCATTAGCAACCATTGCGTAACCTCTAGGAGTAGGATGTACGCCATCAAGAGAGAACCCTCCGCCAGTAGCAAATTTATCCGTAACCACACCACCATCAAAAGGAATTCCACCATTAGCAACCTGAGCTAAATCAGCCGCCGCATCATAAAATGCTAATTTATTAGCTGTTGCTAACCCTTTTATAGTAGCATTATAAGAAGCTTGAGCAGTTGAAATAGCAGTTAATTCCATTTTATCCAATGCATCTTTATCCTCAATTGCACTAACAGCATTAATCACTAAAGCACCTTGCGCAGGTGTAAGAGTGCCTCCCGCTTGAAGAATTCCTAAAGCCTGAAGTACTTCTGGTGTAAGTTTAACGGAACCATATCCTTGGGCTAATGCTCCTCTATCAATAGTTAACAACAATAATTCTTCATCTGTCATTTGTCTAAAACCAAAAGGATTAGTCGCAGAAGTTTCTTTTATCAAAAATTTGTTAGGACCTTCGTTAAATGTCAAAGCATATTGAGAAGCTATCATTTGAGCCTGTGCTGCAGGAATGTTATGAGGAGGGGACATTAGGACAACAGTTGCTATTCCTGTAAAAGCCTTAAAAAATCCAGTTAGATTTGCAGCCTGAGTAGCATCAAGTACCAATGCATTGTTAGGCACAGTTGTGAAATATGGTATAGACGTTACGTTTGCTAAATTAATTAATACCCCTTTAGCTCCGGTAGCAACAAGAGCTTCAACTAATTTACTGTAAACTCCTGCAAACACAGTGTTATTAGTAATATCATCTTCTCCATATGTTTTGGGATCCATGTTCCCTGTAGCATTATGATCATCTCCTATACCACCAGAAGTAGCATAACTAAGGATGTCATTATTACCAATCCATAGACTAAAAAATGTAGGTTTTTGTGCTACAGCGTCTTGGATTACAGAGGTAGTAGGTGAGGAGGCAAATCTAACAAAATAAGGATTCGCCAATTGAGGTTGTACACCATCTATATTACCATATCCATCAGCAATTAGATGAAAACTTTTTGCTCCAGGAACTCCCATATTATTAAAAGGTCCTTTTCCTGTTAGAGGTTCTGCTAAATCTGTAGTAGGATTAGAACCTGTATATCTTACAGGTAATTTCTCCTTATTTAAGACAAATCTATTTTCGAAACCAGTTATAACTGTTCCGTTCATCAATAGCCCTCCAGCATTATCTGCCATTAAAGGTTGGGTGAATTCTCCACCACCAGCTTGTTTTAATTGATTAGCTAATATATTTGGGTACGAATTATTTTGCCCCGTTATGTATAATGATCCATCAGCATAACCAGCAGTTAAAGAATTTCCAACAGCAACATACTTACTGAAATCAGCATCTCCACTAGAATAAAAATCGGCATCCGTAATTGGCTTATTAAACTCCTGCTCACAAGCAATCATTCCAAACGCAAGAATCGTTAAATATTTTATTTTGTTTTTCATCATTTTTAATTTTTTAAGTATTTTAATTTATATAAAATGTGTTAAAGATGTTGTTATAACTATTCTAAAATAATATCTATACAATTGTATTAGTTGTGTTTTAAGTGAAATAGAGTAACCATTAAAAAAACAAAACTCCAATTTGCTTATTCATTTAACCTTTGTACTCTTAATTATAATTGACAAGGGTTAAATTATTTAGATGGAGTTTTAAGAAATATCACCTCTACAATATAAAAATTAATTGGCATATTTCAACCAAGTGTTATTACTAGACATTTTCTAATTAAATATAGATACACAAAAAACACATAAAAACATTTTTATTATAAATTATCATTTAAAGTAATAGTATCATAATCCCCAGGATTAAGAGAAGGTAACTTAGATTTGTATTTAGCCTCAATAGCCTCAATAACTTTATTTGCAATTACTGCATAACCTCTTGCAGTAGGGTAATAACCATCTAAAGAAAACCCTCCACCGTTAATAAATTCGGCAGTAATGGTTCCTCCATCATAAGAAACTCCTCCGTTAGTTATTTGATCAAATAGGGATTCAGCATCAAAAAAAGCTAGCCCTTTTTCTAGAGCGATTTTTTTTATCGTAGCATTATAAGAAGCTAGGGCATAATCTACAGCAGCCTTTTCGGATGGGATTATAACATACTCATCGCCTAAAGGAAATGAAACCCCATTAATAGATAATTGTGCTGCTTCTTTTTCTGGTAAACCTAGTGTCATTAACTTTTTTAGCCTAGTTTTATTTATTTTCCCAATAACCTTAAAACAAGGAAGGAGTAATAAATCATTAGCATTAGCTTGTCTTACCTGACCAAATTGTTCGCCAATAATAGTGGCTTTAGCGGCACCTATTCTTGGAGTTAAGACTTTTGTTAATTGTTTAGAAATGTCAACTAATGTTTTATCTTTTATGATAGCAGCATTAGCAGTGTTTTCTGAAAACTTAATGGAACGTTCTGAAACCCCTAAATAAGCAAATGCTGCATTAATTTTTGAAAATTCGTTATTCAAAGTTGGGATTTGTTGTCTAAACTCAGGTTTAGAAGGATTCAATGGGTTATAAGGAACAGCAGTAAAAAAAGGCATTGTAGTTAACCCTGGTAAACTGATCAAAACCCCTTTAGCGTTATTAGCCGTCAAATCATCAACTAATCGTCTATAAATTAGAGCAAAAGCTTCGTTATTTGTAATATCGTAAAAACCATATGTTGATGGATCCATGTTTCCAGTAACATTATGGTCTTCTCCTAAACTACCTCCAGCGTCTGCATACCACAGTACATCATTGTTGCCTATGCATAAGGTGAAAAACGTAGGTTTTTGAGCTACGGCATCTCCTATAATGGTTGCATTCGGAGAAGAGGCAAATCGAATATAATAAGCACTGGCGGATGTTCCAAGTTTTGTTATATTACCATAATCATTAGAAATTAAATCATAGCTTTTAGCACCAGATACCCCCATATTATTAAATGGACCTTTTAAAATACTATCAAGAGTAGTTCTTGTTTTTACTTTGGTATATGGTACAGGAGTAGGATTGTTTTTGTCTTTAAAAGATAAGACAAGTCTAGGTCCTTTAATAACTTTGTCTCCGTATAGCATTCCGCCAATATTGTCAGAGAATAGAGGTTGCGTAAATTTTCCTCCACCTGCAAAAGCAAACATATTAGCCATTAAATTAGGAAAGGAACTTTCTTGACCAGAAAGAAAAATAGCTCCATCAATATGACCAGTTGAAAAAGAATCCCCTACAGCAACATACTTACTAAAATCAGCTTCTCCACTAGAGTAGACATCAGCATCGGTAATTGGCTTTTTAAACTCCTTTTCACAAGCGATCATACCAAGTGCCAAAATCGCAAAATATTTAATAATGTTCTTTTTCATTTTTTAATTATCAAACATTATAATTTATATGTTAAGCCAAGTCCTGGCGCAAATGCACTTGATTTATAAGTTCCTCCAAAAGAAGAAGTTGTTTGAGAAACTGGATCTTTACTATAATCATAGGATTCATCTATTTGTTCTAGTCTTAGATAAAAGAATGAAGCGTCAATTGCTAATTTAGGGGTGATTGCATAGCTAAAACCAGCAGTATATCCTTGAGAATCATTACGCGGGGTTTCTGGTGCATAATATCCAGATCTAACAGGTGTTTCATCTATATAAAACCCTGCTCTAAGAGATATTTTGGATGTAGCCTCATATTGTAAGCCAAAACGATAAGCAGAAGAACTTTTATAATTTCTAGGATTATGTGATATTCTTCCTCCTCCAAAATCAATGTCTAATTTTTCATACACATCCCAGAACTGTCTGTTAAATTCAAAGGCAAATAACCATTTGTCACAGAATTGATAAGAAAGACCTATAGATAATTCAGCAGGCATAGGTAGTTCCGCTTTAAAAGATCCGTTTTCATTAGAAAAAGGGATTAATGAAGAATCAGGAAAATTAGAAAAAGTAGCTGTCCCTTTTTCAGATTTAACAATAATCTTACTACGATAATTAAAACCTAATCTTAAGTCTTCCATAGGATTAAACATTGCTCCAACACTCCATCCCCAGCTACCAACACCAGAATCTTCAATCGATATATTTGATCGATTTCCGTCTATATCGGTCAAAGTTTTGTTAAAATTACGATTAAATCTTACACTACCAATTGAGTAAATTGGTCCCCCACCAATACTAAAATAATCTGATAATTTAAAAGATATAACAGGTTGAATATAAATAGCAGCCAATTCAATATTATTTACTAAATGAGATCCAGCCCAATCTTTTGACCAAGTAACTACACTACCATAAGGAGTGTATACACCTAGACCAGCAGACATCCAATCATTAATTTTATAAGATGCATAAAAATTAAAAGGAGTTCCTACATAACTGTCTGTCTCATTGGAATGACCAAATTCTTCGTTTTGAAATATAACATTAGTAAATACACCACTAGCACCAGCACTAATTGCTAATTTATCTTCTAAGTATACAAGACCAGCAGGGTTAAAAAATACAAGTTCAGCACTGTTTACTACTGCAACACCTGTATGTCCCATAGCCATTGCTCTTTGCCCTTGAACACTAACTCTATATCCTCCAGCATAAGTAACTAAAGTAACCAAAGTGAATAGGACTGATAATAAAAGTTTTTTCATAATTAATAAAGATTGATTTGTTATGTGATTTAAGAATTTAGTAATTTGTTCGTTCAAATTTACTAGAAAATACTAATTATCCAATGAATTGAACAAAATATTATGCAGACATAGTTTTTGTTAACTATACTTTAATAAACTTCAGCACTTTTGATAAGAATTCATCTGGATTTTCTGCGTGCAACCAATGTCCAGAATTGGAAATTTCCCTTATTATTGAATTTGGAAATTGTTTTTTTATTCTAATTTCATCTTTTGGTATGATATAATTTGATTTTTCACCTTTTAGAAAAAGAGTATCCCCAAAAAATATAAACTTTTCTGATAGCTCTTTGCCTATTTCAGAAGCATTGTTAATTAAGACATCTAGATTTATTCGTAACCCAAGTTTTTCTTTTTCTTTCCAGTATAAGTTTTTTAACAAAAACACTCTTACACTATTTTCAGGAATATAGATGCCAAGCTCTTTGTCAATTTCATTCCTAGATTTTAAGATTTCAAAATCTAAATTATACAATCCATCTAAAATATCTTGATGATGTAATGGGTAATATTTAGGGGCTATATCTGCGATAATTAGTTTGTGAATTAGTTCTGGGTGTTTCGCTCCAAAAAGCATAGCCGTTTTACCACCCATTGAATGCCCCAGTAATATAATATTACTTAAATTAAAGGCGTTACAATAATTAAATAAATCGATAGACATTAAATCATAGTTAAACCCGTCACTATGGAAGCTTCTTCCATGATTACGTTGGTCAACTAGATGAACTTGAAAACCATGTTCTGAAATCTTCTTACCTAAAGTTTTCCAATTATCGCCCATTCCTAAGAATCCGTGAAGAATCACAAATGGTTTGCCTTCTCCAATAATATTAGCGTGTAATTTCATTTACAAAATATTATTTTAAGCGGTGTAGGTACATACTAATTACATTCTCTAATCCTAGGTATAAGGATTCGCTTATTAATGCGTGACCTATTGATACCTCTAGTAATCCAGGGATGTTTTCTTTAAAAAAGCGTATATTATCCAAAGATAAATCATGTCCAGCATTAATACCTAATCCTAGATCCATTGCTAATTCAGCACACTTAGTATAAGGTTCTATCGATTTTTTTTTACCTAAAGCATATTCTAAAGCAAACTTTTCTGTATACAACTCAATTCTATCCGCACCTGTTTCTTTCGTTCCCTCAATCATCTCTTCCATTGGATCAACAAATATTGAAGTCCTGATATCATTACGATTGAATTCAGCTATCACTTCTTGTAAGAATTTTTTATGTTTCTTAGTGTCCCAACCTGCATTACTGGTAATGGCGTCCTCTCCATCAGGAACTAATGTTACTTGGGTAGGTTTTATAGCTAAGACTAAATCCATGAATTTAGGAATAGGGTTTCCTTCGATATTATATTCTGTACTAACTACAGATTTTAAATCATAAGCATCTTGGTATTTAATATGTCTTTCATCAGGTCTAGGATGTATGGTAATTCCTTGTCCACCATATATTTGAACATCAGCTGCGACTTTTAGTAAATTAGGTGTATTTCCACCTCTAGAGTTTCGTAAAGTTGCAATTTTATTTATGTTAACACTTAATTTAGTCATATTTCTGATGTTTTTTTGTGAAAAAACAAAAATACAAAGTTGATAACGCTATGATTGCATATTTTTTGATTATTTTGCATTAAACCTATCCTTAAAAAAAATGAAAACTAACTTATATATTGTAAATGAAATAGAGCCTATAGAAATTACCACCTTGGTAAAGGATGCTCAATTATTGTTTGATGATGTAATGTATACACATTTTCCGATAAAAAAAAATGATTTATATGTGGGCTGTGTATCTGAAGCAGATATACGATGTTTTGAGCCCGAAAAGACATTAGCTCATTACCAACATGCATTTGAAGGATTTTTTGTAAGAAATAATGCAAATTGGTTGGATATTCTTGAATCTTTCGCCTTGTATCAAACTAATATCATGCCAGTTCTTGATGGCGAGAATAGTTATTTAGGGTATTTTGAGCTAAGTGACATAATGAGTATATTTAACGAATCACCATTTCTAAGTGAACCCGGTAATATTTTGATAGTAGAAAAAGGAATTTTAGATTACTCTTTCAGTGAAATAACTCAGATAATAGAGTCTAATGATGCCAAAATATTAGGGTTGTTTATTTCTAAGATGGAAAATGATGTTGCCCAGATTACAATAAAGATCGGTGACAGTAATATAAATAATATAATGCAAACATTTAGAAGATACAGTTATAATATTGTATCCGAACATCAAGAAGACACTTTTTTAACCAACATGAAGGAAAGAACTCAGTATCTAAAAAAATACCTAGATATTTAAAAAAGTAGTTGTTAATTAACGCAAACCTAATCAGAATGAAGATAGGTATTTATGGTCAGTTTTATCATCAAAATTCTGGTATTTATATCCAGCAATTACTAGAGACTCTTAATGAAAATCAAGTAGAAGTTGTGATTGAGAAAAATTTTTTAGAACTAATTAATCTCCATGATGACATAGACACGACATATTCGCACTTTAGTGCTTTTGAAGAATTAGATCATTCTTATGATCTTTTTTTTAGTATAGGTGGAGATGGTACAATACTAAAAACGATTACTTATGTAAGAGATTTAGGAATACCAGTAGCAGGAATTAACACAGGGAGATTAGGGTTTTTGGCAACTATTCAAAAGGAAGAAATTAAGGAGAGCGTTAAGTTAATATTGGATAAAAAATTTTATATCTCTCCCAGAAGTTTGCTTACAATTGAAACGTTACCCTTTTCAGAAGAATTTGGGGTGTTAAATTTTGCTATGAATGAGATTGCAGTAAGTAGAAGAAATACCACTTCTATGATTACATTACATACAAGTCTAAATGATGAATTTCTTACCTCTTACTGGGCGGATGGGCTTATTGTTTCTACTCCAACAGGATCAACTGGTTACTCTTTAAGTTGTGGTGGACCAGTAATTATGACAAATGCAGAAAGTTTTGTGCTTACCCCGATTGCTCCTCATAATCTTAATGCAAGACCGCTTGTTGTTCCGGATAATATAGAAATTAAGTTGCAGGTATCTGGAAGAGAAGATAATTATCTTGTGTCTTTAGATTCTAGAATACATAAATTAAAAGATGAAACTACTGTAATTATTAAAAAAGCACCTTTTTTGATAAATATGGTGGTTTTAGAAAATAATAGTTTCCTGAAAACACTACGAAAAAAAATGCTTTGGGGAGAAGATAAACGTAATTAAACAATAAAATGAATTAAAAATTGTTTTTAAAATCATACTATAAAGATTCAAACTCTATTGAACTAATAGTTAATTATTATATTTGCACCGGTGACGGTGCAGGGCGGTAAATACCCTCCCTTGCGGGCTTCGCAGGGTTCCGATGAGCAACAACGGAACACTTTAGCGGAGACCGACAATGACTTCCCCAGTAAGCAAAGCTACCAGCGCCGTTCGTGCGTCTATCGAATCCGATACGCAACATGGCGCGGTCGTACCGCCTCTGCACCTGTCCTCAAACTACGCATTTGCAGGCCTTGGTGAACCGCGGCAGTACGATTACACGCGCTCGGGTAACCCCACACGCGACGCGCTCGCAGACGCACTTGCCGAACTGGAAGGTGGAGCGGGCGCTGTCGTGACGGCATCGGGCATGGGAGCACTGACGGTGCTTACGCAGTTCCTGTCGCCGGGCGACACGATTATTGCACCGCATGATTGTTATGGCGGCACCTACCGGCTCTTCGACCAGCAGTCGCAAAAAGGACTGTTCAATGTCGAGTTCGTTAACCAGACCGAACTCGAGACACTGTTAATTGTACCGTGTGTGCTCAGCTCCGACCCAGGATTATCCTGACCGAGTCGCCGTCAAACCCGGTACTGCGCATTTCTG
>CAVYIL010000270.1:0-3974 GCA_963768325.1 uncultured Flavobacteriaceae bacterium
CGGTTTATGTCTACTAAAATCTTGTAAATACTTCACAAATAACTCCTTACAAACCACATCGGTTGTCATACAAAAGCTCTCTCCTGTAATTGGAGAAAAACTTCCCCATAGCCATTTATATTGGTAACTGTGCTTATATTTACTAATGGGCTTTACTCCTTTTGCTGTAATTACTTTTTTTTGTTTAGTAATTAATCCGAACCGACTTTCATCTTCGAAATAAAGGTTTACCGTTGTTATGGTATCATTATCTAGCTTATTGTTAATTTGCTTAAGGGTCTGTTTTAAGTTTTTTTTAAAAAGTTCTTCTGCTTTTTCATCCTTCTTGTAGTGGGATTTTCGAGAAACCTTCAATTTAGATTTATGATTTCTTCTACAGTGGGAATATAGAGTGCTATAAACAACTTTTTCCTTCAAGTGTTCCGCTATCAAATGCTGGAATTCAACATAAGATGTAATTGTAGTATGCTGGTATTTAAGGTTTTTAGAAATAAAAACAATAGCTTTTTCTGAAATCGTCCTAGTATTATTACCGCCACTATAAACGCTAAGAAAAGAAGAAAAACCTTCATTAGAATACCTTTTTAACCATTCGCGGATTGTTTTTTCTGTACGCCCTAATTTCTTGGCTATATCACTTTGAAATACGTATTTTCCTTCCTTGACATAAAGAAGTGTTTTTATACGATCTTTCTTTAAAATTCCTTTTGCTTTGGAATACTCTTGTGTTAGAAAATTTAAACTTTCGGTAATGGGAATTGCTATTTTCTTAGGCATCCATAAAGAAAATCATTATTCTAGTAAAAAAAAATAATAAATGGTATAAGATATTTTATTACAGTAAATTCATATGAGAAATGGTATTATTAAAACATTGCTTCTGAAAATTAGACAAACTACCTGTAGAGATATAGTGCCCAGTTAAGTCGGCAATAAATTCACTGCAACGTGCAAATGGAAGCATCTGGTAGTTTTGAAGATATACACAAAGTGATTTTAAACGATCTCCATATTGGGCTTCTTGTTTAAGCTCATTTGGGAATTCTCCTCTATTATGTTTTCCACATACACCGCAAGTTTTATATACTCGTCTATGTTCTGTAACTTCTATATCAATGGGTGGGATATCGAAAACTTGACGGGAATCGTAACGCTCAAAACCGTTCTCTAAGCCATTACCACAGCATACACATTGGCTTACATCGTGAACAACAATAGCATCAGGAGTTTCAATCATTTTTAGTTTACTGCCTTTGTGTCCTTTTTGACCTCCTTGAGATTTTTTGGATGGTTTTCTCAAACTTTTGGTTTTTCTAAAAGGATCTTGGGATGGAGCTATACTACTATTAGCACTATTCTTTGGGTTCTCATATTTTGACAGTTTTGATTCTAGTTCAGCTATACGTAATTGTAATTTTAAATTCTCTTTCGTAAGAATTTCAAAATATTGTAATAGCTTATTTATATGTTGCTTATCAGTCAAAAAATATTGTTTTCACGAAGATCTTAAACCAAACACAACAATCAAAATTAATAGAAATTAGGATATCACATAGTTATAAACCAATGTGTATAAAATAGATGATTTTTGAAAATAAAAATTTAGTGCAATCAGAAATTGTTGACAAATAATCCATTTCTGTTTATTTCGGGTGAATAGTTACGATTTTTTAAGCTTTTAGAACCACTCGCAAAAAGTTAATAGACTTTTGAGCGGAATAAAATCTGCGGGAGTTTGAGGGCGGAGAGCCCTCAATGCAAGAGTTTCATGTTATAAAAGATAAAACCCCTCTTAAGTATACAAAACAGGAGGGGTTTAAGCTTATTTCTTTCAACTAATATTTAAAAGAAATGAAATTTTTTAGCTTTGCAAATATATAAAAATATAAAGAAGCATTTTCATTTAAGGCTCTGCCTTAAAAATTCGAGATTTTACTCCGCTCAAAAGTCTATAGTTTTTCTATCTTTTTAGTTATAATTCCTTTTGGAGTTTTTATCTTTAGTAAATAGAGACCAGAACTAAAAGTGTTAATATTAAAATTAGCGTTTTTTGTTTCTAATACTTTTCTTCCAGATAGCTCGTGTACTTCTATTTTATCTATTTCCAAACTATTAATATTAATTTCTCCTAAAGTCGGATTAGGATATATAGCAATAGGTTTTATAGTGTTCTCGTTTTCAGAAACACTTAAAGCTATACAATCTTTTGTTTTATCAGTTAGAATAAATTCGAAAAAATTATCCTCTATCATTTTTTCTAGAGCTTCTTCTGATTCACAAAAAGTAATAGATGCAATTAATAATATTTCTTTATTTTTAAGGAAATCTTGTTTACTCCAAGCAATTAATGTTTTATCCCAATTTTCAACAGATATATTTGTGTTAAATAAACCTAGTGATTTTAAACTTTTTAAATTCCAAGAACCCAAATTTTGATCAAACACTTTAGAACTAGTTAATATAGCTTGCATATTAGTTACATTAGACACATCCCAGTTATTAAGGGGTTGATTAAAGGCATGAGTATTAGAAAACATATTTTCCATATTAGTTACATTAGACACATCCCAGTTATTAAGGGGTTGATTAAAGGCATGAGTATTAGAAAACATAACAGACATATCGGTTACACTAGAAACGTCCCAATTATCGATATTTTGGTTAAATGTGTTAGCAACTAAGAACATCTCTCCCATATTAGTTACATTAGACACATCCCAGTTATTAAGGGGTTGATTAAAGGAAATAGTGCTTAAAAACATACGAGACATATTAGTTACATTAGAAACGTTCCAATTACCGATATTTTGGTTAAATGTGTTAGCACCAGAGAACATCCCTACCATATTGGTTACATTAGACACATCCCAGTTATTAAGGGGTTGATTAAAGGCATGAGTATTAGAAAACATCTCTCTCATATTGGTTACATTAGAAACGTTCCAATTACCGATATTTTGGTTAAATGTGTTAGCACCAGAGAACATCACTGCCATATTGGTTACATTAGAAACGTTCCAGTTATTAAGGGGTTGATTAAAGACAAGAGTATTAGAAAACATCCCTGCCGTATTGGTTACATTAGAAACGTTCCAGTTATTAAGGGGTTGATTAAAGGCAAAAGTATTAGAAAATATCCCTGCCATATTGGTTACATTAGAAACGTTCCAATTACCGATATTTTGGTTAAATGTGTTAGCACCAGAGAACATCCCTCTCATATTAGTTACATTAGACACATTCCAGTTATTAAGGGGTTGATTAAAGGAAATAGCTTCTAAAAACATCCCTCCCATATTGGTTACATTAGACACTTTCCAGTTATTAAGGGGTTGATTAAAGGAAAAAGCTTTAGCAAACATACGAGACATATTAGTTACATTAGACACGTCCCAGTGATTAATTGGTTCATTAAAGGAAGTAGCGTTTAAAAACATTTTAAACATACTGGTTACCTTACTTAAGTTTGGAGCATCAGTTGCTGAAATTATTAACCTTTGACAATCTGTAAAAGCGGATTCCATTGTTTCCCATTCAGTAGTTCCCCATTGTTTTACTTCTAGTATTTTATTTCTATCTGAGACTTGAGAAAACTTAATTTTTTTTATTTTTCCCAAAGCAGCGTTACGAATTCGTATAATATGTATTCCGTTAGATATGAAATTATGAGTAGAATGATCAGTAATATTAGTTTTTTCAAAAAAACCATCATTATTTAAGTCAAGATCATATGTTCCAATTATTGGAATAGTTATACTTGATCCTTCCCAGGTAATAATAAAGGAAGTTGTGTCTTGAGAAATACCATTTTTAAAAGAAAACAGTAAAAATAGTATTAATATAATTGTTTTGTTTTGGGATAAATACTTTTTCATTTTTTTATTTACAATAACTAATAAATGAAAATAAAAAGCATAATTATTTAAAAATAACTATCTCTTAAAAAGATTAAAGACAAATAAAACAGTTGAAAT
>CAVYIL010000271.1:0-7534 GCA_963768325.1 uncultured Flavobacteriaceae bacterium
GAAAAGTTACTTAATATATCTAGTAATATCATCAACTATATCCTTTATAATAGAATAATCGTCTTGCTCTTCCATATCATTGACAATTTTCACTAATAAATGTATGTAGCCAGATACATATTCTTGTTTTTTAGATTCCTGAACACATTCTTTACCTTCTATAACAATAAAGCTGATTAAATTGCGAATAATTATTTTTAAATCAGATATTTTTAACTCATTTTCCATTTCATACATTTTAAAGGTTTCTTTTATCATAGATGAAGTTTTTTTAAGGCTTTTAGTTTTTTAAAGACGTAAATAATTGATTTTATGTCTTTTAATAGACTAAATATTACTATTATCTGGCTTGATAAATATTTAAGGATATGGGCTTTAATCAACTTCAGTATAAAAGTAATTATCTACTTGTTTACCTTTCTTAAAATGGAGTAACATAATCATACCTATCTCGACTAAAAGCATTTATATGCGATTATTGAGTCTTTTTAATAGGGTTATGATAGTTTTTTAACCATCTATTTGATTTGTTTTTAATCACCTGTTAATTAGGTATTTGTGTTTTATTAGGTGTTTAATAGGATTACTTAGTATAGATGTTTTTTTGAAAATAAAGTATTTAGGAGAGGGGTTTCATGCTTTTGGGGTATTAGGTGATATCATTAAGATATTTTTGTAGATGCTCTTTTATAAAGCTAAGTGTCCTAAAAAACTGTTTTTTATTATTCTAACATAAAAATATTGGATAGAAAGAATGCTTTATAATTGATTCAATCTGAACAAGTAGTTTTTGTTTTCTAGAACACGAAGATTTTTTTGTTTAGTATTATAATAGAGGAAGTTTAGTTATCCATTTGTAATTTCCATCATACAAAGTTGCCACATATCCATTAGGAGTGTTTTCGGATATTAGTATTTTTAATTTTGTTTGACCTGTTAATTTTATAATATTTTTATAAGACACTCCATCAATGGAAGTAGCTACATATCCATTGGGTGTTTTTTCGGATCTAAACATTTTTAGTTTTAGTTGATCATTTAATTTTGTAATCTTTTTATAAGATTCTCCAACTAATAAAGTTCCAACATATCCGTTAGGAGTTTTTTCTGACCTTATTATTTCTAGATGGTCTTGCCTTCTTAGTTTGGAAATGTTTTTATAAGTATTGCCAAATAGATAAGTGGCTACATATCCATCTGGAGTGTTTTCTAGTATAAGTACCTTTAAAGAGTATTGTCCCTCTAATTTAGTAATCCACTTATAATTTTCGTCAAATGAAGTTCCGATCCAGCCGGCAGGAGTGTTTTCTGACCTAAGAATTCTTAGGGTGGTATTTGAATTTTTATTTGTTTTTTTATGAGTAATATTCTCTTCTATATAATCATGGTTATCTTCGCTATTACAACTGTTTAGTCCAAAGTATAAAACACCTAATAACAGTATTAATTTTATTTTCATAGTTTGTAGTATTTATAATTTATTTGATTTCAAAGATATATTCTAACAGGGAAAAATCCCTAATTTTATATGTTAAAAAACTATCTTATTGAATCTATTTTTTCGTATAACATCTATGAATACACTTAAAACACTGGTTTCTAACAAATGATAGTTTTGTATCAGAAAAAATTAAATTGGCAATTAAGGTGTTTTATTTTACTTTAGGATAAAGCAATTTTTGATAGGATTTAAAAGATAAAAGTGAGTGAAAATAGTTAGACAAATTAATTGTATGCAGAACTTTATTATAATAAATTATTTATGAATAAATAATTTATATTTGTTCTTATGATCGATCACTTTAATTAGTGAATAAACCTAAATGTCTAAAACCTGATAATTAATAGTGTTAAAATCACATAAAATGAAAAACACCATTCTATATTCAATATCTATTGCATTGTTTGTTCTTGTGAGTTGTGCTAAAACAAAAGGAAAGGATAATAATTTGCTGAGTAATGCCTGGAAGAAAGATATAGTTTTAAATAATGGAGTTAAGTGGGAAGCTAATCAAGAAACTACAAATGGTTTATTTTTAATATACAATATTATAATAAACCACAATAGTACAGAAGTTGTTGGGTATAAATATTTAGGTGATCAATTAAAAGAAGAAAGTAATCAAATAATCAAAAACTGTACTATGAAAGGTGCGGCTCATGATAACCTTCATGTGTTTTTATTACCGTTAATAGAAAAAATAGACGAGTTTCAGAATGTTACTTCGGTAGATTATGGTAATGAACTAAAAAAAAGTATTTTATCCCATATAGACGCATATGATACTTATTTTGATTAACCAAAATTATGCATGATTTAATAGTAGGATTATAAATTCTACTAAGAAAAACACAGGAATTTTCCATATTTTTTTTAGAGGAAGATGTAAGGCTTTTAGTGGTATACTTATACAACTTTTGTGTAGATTTAATACAGAACAAGAACCAAAAATAAAGGGAAGGTTCCCTTTAACTACTGTTTTTACAAAAAAATAGAGCTATCTACATTCCTGAAAAAACAATCAAAGGTGATAATCAACTGGTTTTTAGTGATTTAGTGTTTTTTGAAATCAAATAACTGAAACACAGTGATTTGTCTTCTGCGAATAGGGGGAAAACCCCTATAAAAATGCTCTTTTTTTTAAAAGTGAAAATTAAAATAATTTTTTAAAATACTTTAAATAAGTTGTTTATGTATTTTTTTAAAAAAAAGTAAAAAAAATAAATTCGAGGTTGTTTAGAACCTATATTTTTATTCCTAGAAAAGGCAAGCAAATCTTTTTCTTTTTCCAAACAGAAACTGTCTAATTCCAAAAGTCCTCAAAAAGGCTTTGCGATCTCTGAAAAAAAGAGATCCCCATTTTATAGTAACATTGGAAAAGGCAAAGATTAAAAAATATTTAAAAAAGGTACACTAAACTATAATAATGGTACCAAAACAATACATTTAGTAATAATAAATTATAAAAATGGTATAACAATGGGATCATATAAAGAACCATTAGAATTAGGAGGGAAATGATATTTTAGATACATCATAACCTTATCTCCATACATAAAACAAAAACTATGAAAAAAACACATATATTAGGATTAATTCTATTACTTGGAATCACATCATGTAAAAAAGACAACGACACACCTTATGAGAGTTCTAAGCTCGATTACGTATTTGATTTCAATAGTACAGGAATAGAAAACTGGAAAAGTTTTTTTTCGGATTATCCAGTAGGAAAAGAAAAATTTTATGAATTGACATTCGAGTATTCTAATCTACCCAAGCCTCTCGATACCAACATAAAAGTAGTAAAAATATCAGGTAATAATCATAGTGATGATTTATTAAGTGCCATTTATAGAAAATTTGAAGGTCTGCAACCCAATACAACATATTTAGTCAAATTCGATATAGAATTAGCATCAAATGTACCAACAAGTGCCTTTGGCGTTGGCGGTAGTCCAGACTTGTCAATAGGAGCAGGAGGAATTAAAGGCATTCCTGAAAACATAGTTGACAACCTGAATACTAACCGACCAAATTTTGAATCCAAGTTACAATCAGGTCAATCAAATGAAGTCTTTCAGGTATTAGGAAAAATAGGAGTTTCTGATAAAATACCAACCCCATATATGCTGATTAATAGAAATAATATAGATAATCCCATAACAATAAAATCAAATTCAGTGGGAGAAGTCTATTTAATGATAGCAACAGATTCTGGGTTCGAATCCACAACAACATTATATTATAAAACTATCAAAATTAACTTTGAATTAGGAACAGCACAGAGCAACAATTAAACGACGATGAAAACGGTTAACACCAACTGATAAAATACAAATAGAAAAATAAATACTAGAATATGATAAACCATTCCTTATTTAATTTACAATCCATAGAATCAGATTTGCAATCAGCCATAGAATCCAGTATGTTTCGATTTAATAATACTAGTGGCGATGCTACGATATGGGCTCAATCCGAATTAAAACAAAATATCGAGCAAAGTATGCGAGGCTATAGCCATCGTTTTATAACTAGTGGACAAGACCGTTGCTGTGGTTATGGTACGCCACCCAGTAATGGTTTTAAAGTCACCTTTGGACTACAAATCTTAGTAGGATATAAATTAAGATTCAAAGCCAGTTTAAATGTAGGTTACGGGCAACGATTCGGAAATGTTGGAGCAACATCATCGCTCCATATCTCTGCATACAATAGCGGCTTAGGAGTAGGCGTAAATAAAGATAATATAGTAGTAGATGTTACAGCAGCAGCCAATATAATAGTTGGTGGTGGTCATGGTACACCGTTACAATCCTATTCCTTAAACTATAATTCACCAATACCAATGCTCAATGACTTTAAAAACTCCTTTAGCTACGGACAATTATTTACTTGGAATTCTGCATTACACGATAATCAATTTTCTTTAGACAGATTACAACGCGAAGGAATGATAGGATTTAGAATAGGCAATGTTAATGTTAGTTCTAATAATGATACTAAACGAGCTTATTTTGGTGGAGGAACCGATATGGGGTGGACAGGAGGTCTCACAATCGTAACACCACTTGTTGAGGTAGGTTTTCAAGATTTTTCGGGAGATTATTTTAGAGGAATAAAAGATGGATCTGGAGATTTTAATGATGATGAGAAAAAGGATAAATTGATAGAAATGGGAAAGAACCCATTTAAGTCAGGGTTTCATAGACAAATCGATTATCAAAAACGACTAAACAAAGCATCTACATACATTCGCTTTAACCATCAAAACGGATACAATGTAACCATAGATGTCATTGGCGATGCTTGGTTGCAAAATGGAATACATAAAGCTATAAAAGATTTTAAGTTTGATTACGAACATAATAATATACAAGGATGGGGTGGAGTAGGATTTTAATTTATAGTAGTTGTGTTTGTATATTATTTAGTAGCTGTTGTATCCCTTTTTTACAAAAAAAATTCTATACTACAGAATATGGGAGTAATAGACCAAAGAAAAATAAATTTAAGTTAAGTAAAAATTTAAATGAGTTGCATACTATTCATACGACAGATGTTTATATTTCTAATAATAAAGACACATATTATCGATTTTTTAGTGATAATAAGTTTATAGTAAGTGGTATTAATCCAGATATCAATATAAATAAACAATTTAATAATTTAAAAAAAGGACGAGTAGGCTACTATCAAGTTAAAGATAATATAATTCTATTCGAGTATTTTTCTGTAGGAGCTAATGACTGCGGAAAATATCATCAATTCCAATTAAAAAGGATTAAGGATAGTATAGTAGGATATACCAAACTAAAAGTCAAAGGGTTAACAGGTGTTCCAGACTGGTAAACGATTAGTAATTAAATTTGAAGATAATAACATATTAGGATGAGGTGGAGTAGGATTTTAATATACAGTAGTTGTGTTTGTATATTATTAAGTAGCTGCTGTGTCCCTTTTTTGCAAAAAAAATTCTATACTACAGAATATCCAGGTACTCCGGACTGGTAAACGGTTCGTAATTAAATTTGAATATAAAAATAAGGATGGGGCGGATTCTGACTTTAATAATCTTAAGTATATTTTCAGTCATTAGCTGCAAAAGTTATTATATGAACTAAGAGGGAGGCTATAGACCTAAAAAACCAAAATTTCAATTAGCTAAATCACAATATCATTTAAAAAATGACGACATAATAGACACATCATCTGTCTATATAAACAAAGAAGTTGTTTATTATAATGGGCAAGCTAGGGAAAAAGAATATTTTTTAAGATTCTTTGCAAAAGGTAATTGTTACGAGGGTAGTCCACGTATTACTCGAAAAGTATACCACTTAACCGATATCAATGTATAAATAATTACGTTGATTAATAATGATAAGCATGTATACAAAACAAGAGATAATCTTACGTAGTTACCGAGAAGGCAAAAGTCAACGATGTATTTCAGAAGAATTATCAATAAACCGTAAAACAGTTAGTAAATTCATCCATGACTATGAAACCTGGAATAGTTCTAATATTGGATCTACTTTATCGGTTTATTTATGGCTCTGTTGCAAATTTTCATTTTAGTCTATTTATTGATTTTTTGTAATTTGTAACATCCTGTTTAATAGCGTTTTAAAAAACAAGGGGTTGTGTTTTTTTATCAAAAACTAAACTTTGCAACAGAGCCGAAATTAGGATATCACATAGTTATAAACCAATGTGTATAAAATAGATGATTTTTGAAAATAAAAATTTAGTCCAATCAGTAATTGTTGACAAATAATCCATTTCTGTTTATTTCGGGTGAATAGTTACGTTATATTATAGTGTTTTACTATGAATTAAAGCTTAATTATTTTTTTATAATGTACCTGTAAGTCATTAATCTTTAAACCACAAAAATAAGTTCCAGAGGATAAATTATTAGAGGGTTTCCATATAGCTGTATATTTTTCGGGCGATAAATGTTCTTTATTAACTTCAGCAACCAATCTTCCGTTTATATCATAAACTTCTAATTGTATACGAGAAGTATTATAAACCCCATAGTATATTTCTATATAATCTGTAAATGGATTAGGACTGACACTATATATCATTCCTTTGTCTAAATGTATATCATTAACACCTAATACACCATCTCCATCTATAATAATATCCCAAGTACCTTCTAATACTCCATTATTATCTGTTAATGGAATAATTCTATTTGTTGCATCGTAATCACCTTGTGTTACAGAAGCAGCTTGATCATCCGAAATATCAACATCTCCTTCGAAATAGAGTTGTGTGGTTAATGTAGTAAAACCAGGAGGAGTTATCTTGAAATGTATATGCCGTGGTCTATATTTATCTGCATTTAAGTATTTACCAGGTAATATAGTTTCAAAGATGTAATATCCTTGGCTGTTAGTAGATGTAGTACCTCTTAAATTAAACCCACTGTTATCGTATTCTCCATTATCATTAGCATGCCAAATATCTATTTCTGTATTTTCTATTACTTTAAAGCAATCTAATGTTTTAACAATACCACTTATAATTAGTTTGGTACCGGATTCCCCATCTTGTGTAAGTTTTCCATTTTGTATTACCGGTGGGTTTGGTGTGTAAAATGGTCCTTCGCCATAAAGATCTAGAGTAGTAGAATTACACTCTTGTTTAACATTTTCTCTTTTACTAGAATTAGCTAGTAACGGTGTAATCCCTAAAGATACGGTAGTTAAAGCTGTGTTTTTTAAAAATTGTCGTCTATTATTTTTCATAATTATTTAATGTTTGTGTTTAGTATAACTTTCGTTATTGATAATATATTATACTTTTTTGCTAAGTACATGACAAAAATATAATTCATTGATAATTAATTTATTGAGCGATGTCGAATTCAAGCATTGGGGAGTTCTTATCGATTAATAAATTAATTAAAGGTCAAAACATTAAGTAAAAGCATTAGTTTTCGGTATATTAGAAGAATAATATCACTTGTTTTTCTAAAGAAGAAAACCAATGCTTCCTCCAAAAGTAATGAATTAC
>CAVYIL010000272.1:0-5925 GCA_963768325.1 uncultured Flavobacteriaceae bacterium
GTAAAATGTGATAATTGTTACCATTACGAAAACTGAAGTTTATGTGAGGTACTTTTGTTCCAGGAACTAAACCTCTTAAAGGTAACCAGTGTTTATGAACTTGAAACCTAAACTTCCCCCGCTAGCGCTCGTCTGTGACGGGTGCCCACAAACTATATAATTTAATCAATACTTACAAAAAAACTTCATTGTCTATTGCTAATACTATCTACTTACTCTGAACGGCACCCGTCACAGACGAGCGCTAGCGGGGGGGATCAACATCATCAGAATATCCAGAGATAGATAAAAATTGCATATTATATGCTATTGATGGGCTTTTAATAGAAGCAAAGACTAGACAAGCATATTTGTCTTAAGAACCTATTAATAAAGCCCTACAGTTTTTAATAATTGTGGGGCTTTATTAATATTTCAATTACTCATACCGATATGCCATCAACGCATATCAAGAAACAAGATACATTAAAATTCTTTATATATATAATAAGTAAATCCCGTTAAGAATACTGATATTCCTCCATAAACATATATTAAGAACTTCCATTTCCCTAAACAATATTTCTTACTATTTAGAAGTATTTCTCCAAATCCTTTAGTTTGATAATAATAATAATTAACGAGATATAATAATATTTGTGTTACAATGTAAAACTTTGGTATTTGGTAATCAAATTCAAACTTAAGCAAAATTAATAATAGATGAAATACTGTCAATAAATTATTAGTTTGACAAAATGATATAAAAGCTAATACAGGAATTTCAGGAACTGCATTTGCTTTTTTACTCGTTAAGTAAATATGATAATATATATAGTTAAATAGATTCATAGTGGGGTTTATTAATCAATTATACTTTTTATATAACCACTGTTTATTCCTCTTAGTTTATAAAGCTGAGAGTGAACTCCAAAGAATACTCTGTTGTAAATTTCGGTATTAGTGATTGACCTTCCTAGTTCCCAACCACCTGTCCAAGCTATTCCTGCTGCATTTCCTAACTTTGATCCAGACAGGAGAATAGAAATGTAATTTGAACCTCCTTCAGTAGCAGCTCCTACATAATCCCCGCTAGCGCTCGTCTGCGACGGGTGCCCACAAACTATATAATTTAATCAATACTTACAAAAAAACTTCATTGTCTATTGCTAATACTATCTACTTACTCTGAACGGCACCCGTCACAGACGAGCGCTAGCGGAGTTTTTTATTAGTCTTTTAAAGGTTTAAAATTAAAGATTTCAAAAACATTCTGAAAGCTAATGAAGAGTGTTTTTTTTTAACCCTTCATATTCTTTTAAATAATCTTCATTTCCTTCGTATTGTAAATTTTCAAGGTACTTATTTTCAAAACGGGTTATTGGAACATCATCTGTATTTATAGTTTCTTTCCCTAGTTTGTGTTGTTCTATACCATATTCTGTAATTATTTGATACATAACAAAAGCCATAAAACCTTCCCACTCTCCATACTCACCATTCTCTATTTTTGCATCAACTAGAAAATCTATATCTTCCCAGTCCTTTGATAAGCTCTTAATATAAGTTTCTGTAATTTCTATATCATTAAGACTATAGCTTTCTTTCCATAGTGGTCTTATTTTACTATAAATATCTTCAAAATACATAAAAATGCAGGTTAATTATTAATAATATTTCCGTCTAAATCTATAGTAATCCTATTACCAGTAGTTTTGGCTTGTTTCCCATAGTTACTAGTGCCTTTGGTAAATATCTTCCATTCCCCCGCTAGCGCTCGTCTGCGACGGGTGCCCACAAACTATATAATTTAATCAATACTTACAAAAAAACTTCATTATCTATTGCTAATACTATCTACTTACTCTGAACGGCACCCGTCACAGACGAGCGCTAGCGGGGGGCTATTGAAAAAAATTGACACTAACAGATAACATTAAAGATAATTACCAAAACTTAAAGCATCCTTGTTTTTTCTCAAGAATACTATGATTTTTTGCGTCATTAAAATTATCATACAACACAGCCCATCCTAAATTATACATGTCTTTTATTTTTAAGTCATTAACTTCTAATAAATGAACCTCTAAAGGTAAGTTATGAAATTGATTCTTTTTTTTATTTTTAAATCGAGGAAGTAGTAATAATTCATTGAATATTTTAAAATTATTATTTAGTTCAAATGAAATAGCATATTCTAATTTTATATGTAATAAATAATACTTACCTATTTTACGAACTTCATGATTAATAACCTTTATAGGTTCTTTTAAAAAATCATGTTCAAAAGATGATATAAAAAAATTCATAAACTATTTTAATATTTTAAAGCCATTTAATAAAACGTTACTGGGATTAGCAATTAATTCTGGTACAAATCTTCCAAAATTGCCATCTAAAGGTTTTGCTGACCTTATTTTAATTATGTTATGTACTTTAACATGCCCTTTAATCATAAAATTAGCTGTATTACCATTAGGTAAGCCCGCAAAATTTCTGTAATATTTACCATATAATCGAGGATTAATCAAACCCCATGAATACCCTTGAGCTCTTGAAACCCCTCCAAAGGTTCTGTATATAGGGATTGAAGTGTTTCCAATAATCTTACTTGCTAAGCCCAACTTAGGCAACGGAACAGCTAGTAAAGCACCTTCCATAATCATATTCGCAGCAGCACCAGTAGCTGCATCCATACTAGCATATAGATCGTGTTGTTCTGGGAGGTAATGGCGCTGGTAGTAGTATTGGTTATATTGATTTCCTTGCGTGTAATTCGTTCCAAAATCTTGGTTGTATTGGTCTAAGTTACCTGTATAAGAAGTGTCCCAAGTAGTAGCACTGATGTTACTAAGCCAATTAGGCATCTGACTAAAATCAATACCCTTATTACCACCTTTAGAATTAATCACCACCTCTCCTAATGATCCACCGTCTACAGTATCATTACAAGGGGGGTTAGGACAACTATATCCCCCATCAGGATCCACCATTGTAATTGGGTTATTACCCATTCCAAGATATGGAGAAGCAAATTGTCCGTATGGATCAGTCGTAAGCCACCTACCTATACGACTATCCCACAGTCTAAGTTGGAAAGCTTCTTTTCCAGTTTCTGGGTCAGATTCTTGACCTCGGAAACCGTAACGGTAGACCCCTTCACAACTATTTATATCTGTTTTTAATACCTTCACCTATAGTATTTAAGAGCTAATTAGGCTGCTTAAGCTTGGTAAATTAACAATATTTTTACTAAACAATGTAAAAAAGTCAATTGAAAAAAAAGACTAATTCAAATAAATTGTATTAAAGCAATTATAATTCCAATAAAAATAAATGATATAGCAGCATTTAGATAAGCGTCATCTTTTAGAATCGATTTAAAGGTTCTTTTCTTATGAAGAAATATCCATCTTATAGCAGCTCCAGGATATCTGAATATTAATATTGTGATAGCTTCTAATATTATTTCCATCATTTGTTATTTTAATGTACTCTATCCATAGCTTCCTTAACCGTTTTTTTTATGATAGTTTTAGAAACAGTATTTACTAAATATGGGACTGAAGAGTTAGCAGGTTTGTATATTGTTATAGGTGCTAAAATCACCCCCGCTAGCGCTCGTCTGCGACGGGTGCCCACAAACTATATAATTTAATCAATACTTACAAAAAAACTTCATTGTCTATTGCTAATACTATCTACTTACTCTGAACGGCACCCGTCACAGACGAGCGCTAGCGGAGCTTTATTAATATTTCAATTACTCATACTGATATGCCATCAACGCATATCAAGAAACAAGATACATTAAAATTCTTTATATATATAATAAGTAAATCCCGTTAAGAATACTGATATTACAATATATGCATAAGCTAAAAATGATTTTTTTCTAATGGAATACTTATTCTCATTTAAAATAGTTTCACCTTTTTTTTGTACTTGAAAATAATAATAATTAATTGTAAAGTTTCACAACATTGTTGATGTTATTTTGGATCACATGCATTTCTTGGAGATTAGGCAAAAGAAAAACTATGATAGTGATTTTAGGCTTGTTGAACTGGAAACAACTCGACCTTAGGAGAGTTGTTCTATTTCAACAATGCCCGTAAACACTGGGTTAATTTGATTTATTGAAAAAATATTTAAATTTCAGTTAAAAGACCTCTTGTTTTCTATTGTGTAAAATTTTCTCCCACCTTTTTTATGTGATCCGTTTAAGGTTGAGAAGTTGATTATTTTTGTTACAAAACAAACAAACAAACAAACAAACAAACAAACAAAAACAAATATGCAAAAATATCATTCTAATGCTACAACAAATTCAAATATTCGTTCGCTAATCCAAGCTAATTCTGTTAAAAACTCAGAACAAGCTATACGGTTCGGAATCTCCTCTCAAACTGTTTCAAAATGGAAAAATAGGGATTCTATTCAAGATACTTCTTGTGCTCCCCTGAATATTAAGTATGCTTTGTCTGAAGTAGAACGAGCCTTAGTTATTAGTCTTCGTAGTTCTACTTGGATGTCTATAGACGAGGTTTGGGAAGCTCTTCTAGAGGCTAATCCAAATATATCCAGAAGCTCTGTATATCGTTGTTTTGTGAAAGAAAACATTAATAAAGTACCTCAGGAAAAGAAAGATAAGGCCAAGAAATTCAAAGCATATAAGCCAGGATATTTACACATTGATGTAACTTATTTACCTAAATTTGAAGGACAACCTCATTATCTATTTGTAGCTATTGACAGAGCGACAAGAACTATGTTTTATTGGATTTATGAAAATAAAACTGCCGAAAATACAGAAAATTTCATAGATAAATGTTTTGCCTTTTTTCCAATTTACATAACTCATATCCTAACAGATAATGGACTAGAGTTTACCAATAGATTAATACGATCTAAAAAAGGAAATCTTTGTCAAAAACCATCAAAAATGGATATTAAATGTGCTGATAAGAATATTGAACATAGGCTAACTAAACCATCAACACCAAAAACTAATGGCATGGTTGAAAGAGTAAATGGAACAATTAAAAACAATACTATATTAAAAACAAAATATCAAAATAAATATGAAATGGAAACGGATATGATAAATTTTCTTTGCTTTTATAACATTTATAGAAGACACGGTTCCTTAAGGAAAGAACTAGACGTGAAAACTCCGTTTCAGGCCATTGAAAAATGGTATCAAATTGAACCAGAACTTTTTAAAATAACACCCGATGAGTTTAAAAATAAAATACTAGATTTACAAAATAAATATAATCAACTTTCATCAACAACGTTGTGAAACTTGACAATTAATTATGTATAAAATTATTTGTAGTACGATATAAATTTTATGAATTTGATAATCAAATTTAAATTTTGAAATAATTAATAAAACATGAAACAATGTGAGTATATTATTTGCTTGACAAAATGAAATAAAACCTAATACAGGAACTTCTGGAGCAGCATTACTTTCCTTACTACTTGAAAATAAATTCTATGAAATTCTTTAAACTTATATATTTCGATTTATTTTCAAGTAGTAAAGGAAAGTAATGCTGCTCCAGAAGTTCCTGTATTAGGTTTTATTTCATTTTGTCAAGCAAATAATATACTCACATTGTTTCATGTTTTATTAATTATTTCAAAATTTAAATTTGATTATCAAATTCATAAAATTTATATCGTACTACAAATACTTTTATACATTATTAATTATATGTCAAGTTTCACAACGTTGTTGATGAAAGTTGATTATATTTATTTTGTAAATCTAGTATTTTATTTTTAAACTCATCGGGTGTTATTTTAAAAAGTTCTGGTTCAATTTGATACGATTTTTCAATGGCCTGAAACGGAGTTTTCACGTCTAGTTCTTTCCTTAAGGAACCGTGTCTTCTATAAATGTTATAAAAGCAAAGAAAATTTATCATATCCGTT
>CAVYIL010000273.1:0-3638 GCA_963768325.1 uncultured Flavobacteriaceae bacterium
CAAGACATTACTCCTAAAGATGTTAGAGATATTATTATTAGCGTACGCAAAAGTTTTAGAAGAAATCTTACCTAAACAAGCAACTCCATGCGTCCAAAAAAATATCTCCCCTTCTATTTAATACTAGATGAGACTTATACTTGTTTAGATTTTAAAATAAGTACTTTCTACAAAAAAACTAGTTTCTGGAATAAGAAGTAGTTTAAACCACTTCAATAACAAATATTAATCAATAATTATACAACAAAAAAACTACTTCAAACACGTAAATATGTGGAATTAAAAGCAGAATACACTCTAAAAACAACAACCACAAAAAAACTCACTTACCTAATTACAAGACAACTATATAGAAAAAACACAACTATAAGTTTAAAAAAAGACATTCATGTTTTCATAAACACAAAAAAATAAAAGGGAATTATCCCTAATTTTTTTAGGTAATTCAATTATCTTATTCAATATTTGCAAAAATTTTTAAAATTATCATAAAATGAAAACAAACACTTTTTTACCCTTAGTCTTATTTTTATTATTATTTACTATCTCAAGCGCACAAGATGCGAGTTTATCTTATTGCCAGTGCAAAGGTGATAATGTAGAATTTGAGTACATTGAAAGATTTCAAATAGCTGGTATTGACAATACCTCAACAGCAAATGATTCAGGTTATTCTGATTTTACATCTATATCTACTGAATTAGCTAGAGAAAAAAGCTATGAATTTACTATTACAGCATGGCAATTAAATAGATACTATGAAGGATATAGTATTTGGATTGATTATAATCAAGATGGAGATTTTACAGATGGTGGAGAAAAAGTTTTTCAAAAAATGTCAGACCCAACTAACCCTGTTAGTGGAGTTATAACAATACCTTCTTATGCTCATACTGGGAAAACGAGAATGAGAATTGCCATAAAACATCCTTCTGCTACTGCTGCTGGTGGTTCTTGTGAAATTTTTAAAAATGGTGAAGTCGAAGATTATACTATTTTTATTAAAGAACCTGTTTCTTATTGTAACGCCAAAGGAGATATTGTAGAATTCGAATACATTCAAAAATTTGAATTAGGAGATATTAATAATTACTCAACAATTGCTCCAGATTCTGGCTATTCTGATTACACATCAAGATCTACAGATTTATTAATCGGTGAAACTCATGAATTCACTATAACCGCTTGGCAAAAAAACAGATATCATGAAGGATATAGTGTTTGGATTGATTATAATCAAGATGGAGATTTTACAGATGGTGGAGAAAAAGTTTTTCAAAAAATGTCAGACCCATCAAATCCAGTTAGCGGAACTTTTACAATTCCATCCTATGCCTATATTGGAAAAACAAGGTTAAGAGTAGCTATAAAACATCCTTCTGCTACTGCTAGTGGTGGTTCTTGCGAAAATTTTAAATACGGAGAAGTTGAGGATTATGTTGTTAATCTTATCAGACCAAACAACCTAAACAAAAAAACATTTATCTCTAAACGCAATACCAACAATTTTTCTACATTTACCGTTTATCCTAATCCTGTAAAATCTGAACTAAACATAAACACACAAGGACAGAATATAAATAATATTACTGTATTTTCTGCTATCGGAAAAACTGAAAATCAACTTTCAAAAAACAATTCTTCTAATACACTTGATGTTTCAAGATTAAATAATGGGGTCTATTTTATTAAAATAGAAACCGATAAAAAAACGGAAGTTAAAAAGTTTGTAAAAAAATAGGGGCTGTAAGCTCAACTCTGTCTGAATAGAAAAAATCAAATTATTTTTAAAACGTACAAAAACTAACAGACAGAGTTTAAATAACACTCCCAAAAAATATTTACACTTTACAACAATCTTTAAAAACAGGGGGAATATTTTTATTTCCCCTGTTACTTTTTTTGATCTATTGCTATTAGTTTTGTAAGGAATTAATTTTAGAATACCAAATGAAAAATAAAAAATAAAAACATTTCATTTAGGTAAATTCATAAAAATAAATAACATATTGAAGTGGTTTAAACCACTTCAATAATAGAAATTTGTAGCAATATTAAAATTCAAGGGTAAACATTAGTTTTCATTTCTTAAATTTGCGAAAAATCATAAAAAATGTTAATCATAGGTATTGCTGGTGGAACTGGCTGTGGAAAAACCACTGTTGTCAATCAAATTGTAAATGAATTACCAAAATGCGAAGTCTGTATAATTTCTCAAGACTCTTATTATAAAGATACTAGTCATCTCACATATAATGAAAGAACTAAAATAAATTTTGACCACCCACAATCTATTGATTTTGACCTATTAGCAAACCACCTTCTATCCCTCAAAAACAACCAAACCATAGAACAACCTGTCTACTCTTTTATCGAACATAATCGTACAAAAGAAACTATCACCACTAAACCCAGAAAAGTATTAATAGTAGAAGGAATTCTTATACTAACAAATCCAATCATTCGAAACCTTCTAGATATCAAAATATATGTCAATACAGACAGTGACGAGCGACTAATAAGAAGATTAAAAAGAGATATAACAGAACGAGGAAGAGATATGAAAGAAGTTCTAGATCGCTATCAAAACACACTAAAACCTATGCACCAACAATTTATAGATCCTACCAAAGAATTTGCCGATATTATTATCCCAAATAACCATTATAACAATGTAGCTGTTAATATTTTACGAACTATTATAAAAGAACGCTTGAATTAACTTTTGTACCTTTACAAAAATAATATTATTCGACTAAAATTGAAATTTAAAAGTTATCTTAAGAAATTAAAGAATATACCGGCACTTATACCGATAATTAGTATACTTCTAAACAAGTATATACTAATTATTCTCATTTTTATGATTTGGATGCTATTTTTAGACACCAATTCTTGGTTTATTCACAAAGAATTAGATCAAGAAATCCAAGAACTTGAAGACAATAAAGAATACTACCTCAAAGAAATCACTAAAGATCAAAAAGATATTAAAAAATTAAAAAATGATAACGAATTAGAGAAATTTGCAAGAGAAAACTATTTTATGAAGCGCGAAGATGAAGAAATTTATATCATAGAATATCAAGATAGCATACCTAAAAACGACACAGATGAATAAACCTTTAATCAATAATTTTGAAAATGTCTCTACCAAACAATGGAAACAAAAAATTCAGTTTGATCTAAAAGGTGCTGATTATAATGAAACATTAGTATATAAATCTCTAGAAGGAATCGACATAAAACCCTTCTATAACCAAGAAGATATACCCAATACTACAAACCATACCCTCTCTCCTACTTCGTGGAAAAATACACAGAAAATAGAAGTTTCAGAAGAAATTTCTGGAAATCAAAAAGCAATTGAAGCAATTCAAAAAGGAGCAGAAAGCATTTATTTTGTCATCGCCAATAAAAATATTAACCCAAAAAAATTACTTACCAATATCACCAAAGAAACAACCGTTTTTATAAAAACACTATTTCTTTCTGACTCCTATTCCCGGCAATTAAATACAATAGCTAAACAATCAGAAATCACCATACATATCATGATTGATATAATCGGTAACATAGCAAGTACCGGAAATTGGTTTAATACATTAAAAGAAGACCATAAAACTCTAGAAACCATC
>CAVYIL010000274.1:0-17295 GCA_963768325.1 uncultured Flavobacteriaceae bacterium
TTAATCTATTCATTTGTGTGTTTTTTGATTAAGAGATTTGCAAATACTTTATATTTAATATAAAAATTTATCTAGTCAGGTATAAGAACCCTGCTTTTGACCTTCTTTTTTTGATGATTGAATTTTGGTACTCCAACACATAATAATAAGTACCAACAGGTAATAAATCGTCTTGATTAATTGTTGATCGACCTTCACTTATACCCCTAAATAACCTAGCACCATCTTGCATATATGCTTTTTGTTCAAATACCTTAACTCCCCATCTATTAAATATTTGTAGTGTATTATCAGGAAATTTATTTAACCCTACGATTACAAATTCATCATTCTGACCATCTCCATTAGGACTTATACCTGTATATATAATAATTTCATCATCTAACTCAATAATAGTCACAGTTATATCCTCTCCATCACCATCACCATCAGTATCTATATCAATAGTATTTATTGGATCATCAGATATATCCGTTACATCCATCCCTTTAAGATCTTGTCCTGTAACAGATGCCTGATTATCTACTCTTCCTATTAAGAGATCTTCTTTTGTTAAATGATAAGTTGCAGTAAAAGTACCCGTATCTATTTCATCTACTTTCAAATCAATTGGACCTCCATTAATCTGTATTCCTATTAATGGATCCGTAAGAACAATATTTACTATATCTACGTTTCCAGTATTTTTAACTGTAAACGTATACTTAATTTTATCTCCTATATTAGGTATCCCATCATTATTAGCATCTTCGTAAACACCTGTTTTAGTTAATTCTAAATTAGGTTTATCATCCCGAACAACAGTAATAGTAACAATAGCATCATCGCATATTATAGGTGTAGATACACTACATAGAGTATATACTATTGTATAAGTCCCTTCTGGAGTGTTTGGAGATACAGTTACTTTTCCTGTCAAAGGATCTAAAGTAATGCCATCACTAGGATCAGGATCATTAACAGCAGTAATAACTACTGTGGTACCTAAAGTTACTTTATCACAACCAAGATCATCATTACTATCAACAACATTTGGTGAAGTTTCTCCTAATATACCGTCTGCTATTACTACATCATCATTTGCCTCAATAGTTCTTACAACATTAAGATCTACTGTACAAACAGATTCATTTCCTGATTCATCGGTTGCTGTAATAGTTACTGTAGTTACTCCTATTCCGATAGTACTACCCGCAACTGGATTCTGTGTAACTGTAATATCTACAGCTGCCGAACAATTATCTGTTACTACTAATCCTGTTATTAAATCTGGCACTATACCCTGACACGTAGCATCTGATATTATATCTGCTGGTGTAGTTGGACAAGTAAATGTTGGATTGGTTGTATCGCTAACAGTAAGTATAGCTTCATTAGAAGTTATAGATCCACATACAAAAGTAGAACTAGATATATTTACTCTATATCGATTACCATTATCTAAAGTAGTAGCACCAGTAATTACTAAACTATCTGTATTTGTATTACTGTGTATACCTGTATTAGTAAGATCAATCCAATTTTGGCTTTCGAAAATCTGCCATTGAAAAACATCTCCATTAGAAACTACAGTAAAACTGGTATCTGATTCTGGGCATATAGATTGATTAACAGGATGATTTGTGATAGTAGGTACCAAACCTGGTGTTATCACTTCAGGTTTGGTACCAGTATACCCATCAGTCCCAGAAGTAACCACTCCATTAACATCCACTGTTAAACCAGCTCCAAAAGTCCCTGTTCCTAACAAACCATTGTTATCTGTATCCGTAAATCCTGCCTCAACAACATCATTACATAAATCTCCGTCACTATCCAATTCTAAAAAATCAGGAATCCCATCAGGGGCATTCTCTGAATCAGCTAAGGTATAATCAACTATATTACTATTAGAACCGCTCGTGGTTTGAACAAAATCAGGAATTCCGTCAGTACCAACAGTACCATTAACAACCCCATTAGTATGTGCCTGTCCATGTCCAGCCTCAACAGCATCAAAAATACCATCATTATCACTATCCAAATCGAATTTATCTGGTATTCCATCCCCATCGGTATCAGGACAAATAGTAATTATGTTTATTTTCACATCATCTAAGAAATTACCAACACTTGGATCCCCTCCAGCAGCACTCACCGATTCAAATGCTATGTATAATTCTGTTAAACCAACAGGAATCGTAAAAATACCCGAATACGATCCCCAAGCAGCTGTACCATCACTCATTACTTGCTGTATTGTAGCAGTAGCTAGATTTCCACCCATCCTAACATTGGCTACATCAACTCCTTTTCTTCCTCTATGCCTTACTGACCACTCTACGGTACCTCCATTACCAGACAAACAAAATTTCTGATAGAGTGTAGAAACAAGATTAGCATTTAATTCCACAAAAAAATCACCCTCAGCCGGCGAAGCACCATCAAGACATGCTCCCTTCCATATTTCAATGATATTATCAGATGCCGTTGTTTCCCAACCATTAACGTTATTTTCATTTAGCATTTGAACACAAGACCCTCCACTTGTAGACTCCTCAAAATCTCCATTAATAAAAGGATCTGTACTACAACCACATTCTACTGTATCAGGGATTCCATCATTATCATCGTCTAAATCACATTCATCGGCTAGACCATCTTTATCATTATCAGCAGTTCCTATACAAACACCATTAGTAAGATTAGCCCCTAATATAAACTCTATTTCATCCCCACCCAATCCAGGTAATCCAGATTGAAGAAATTTTAAACTAATAGATGAGGTTGTTTCATTAATCATTAATGATCCTGCTGCAGTACCATCAGCATCATTAAAAGTACTTTGTCTAGTAAAACCATCATCTTTAGCACTTCCTGCCCCACTATCTTTAACTGTTGTAGAAGTAACTTCAAAATCCAACGTGCCACCTAACTTAGACCAAGTAAGACCATTTTGTAGTGTTATGTTTGCAGAATTTTGAAATTTCCCATAAGACCCTCCTAGTCTATCAATATGAATTATAGGATTCTGAACTCGTATAGGATTACCCAATGCATCCTCAAAATCAATAGTTAATGAAGCACCCCAAAAATATGCAGCCTCCAGCGATTGTTTACCCCTTAATGCATCTGACCAAAAACAATCACAAGCAGAATTAAAAAAACCTGCTGATAATGGGTCATTTGGGTCAACATTAACAGTAGTTACCTTCGCTATAATACCATTAGCATAGGTGTATTTAGCAGAATTCACACCTAGGATTTCCCAAACTCCCGATAGCTCTGAAGGAGGAGCTAACAAATTTGAATAATTGTAACTTGATTCAATTTCCTTTCCTTTTTCAAAACAATCTTCAGTATTCATTTTATCAAACGCATACATTTGTATATCTTGAAAAAAAGAAAAAATAATAATTAAAAAAAAGAAAAAATATTTATCTACTTTACGTGTTTTATTGGGGTAAGTATTTTTTTTCATAAGCCTATGTTATAATGATAATTCTGTGTCATTAACAAGTTCTAAAAAAACAATACTATTTCATCAGTTATCTTACGTTAAAACAGTATTTTTTTTAGCACAAGTTACAATTTTATCATTTTTTTATATCCAAGAAGAAACTTTCACCATAGAAATATGCTGTTTTCGCTAAGTAACATTTTTTATCGACAAAAAACATTTCTTCACATTTCTATATATAATTAGGCAAATAAAAACACGAACATCCATTACCCCAAAAAAGAAGAAAACAAGAGTCCAAGTTTCTAGTAACCGTGGTAAAATTGATCAAATAAAAAAACTATAACTATCCCTAAAAAAATCAACTAAGTAAACCATTCAATAACAACTAAATCAACCTTTTCACTTCCAGAAAAAACTACTGAATAATACACATTTATTATATTCACAAATAATTATACCATTTTTCTTATGAATTAACTGTAAAAGAAAACGCCTTGTTTTTTATATATGCGATAGAGAAAAATCAAGCATAGCAGCACTACCTACGGTTTATTTTTATCTGAAAACAGATAGGAAAAAAGAATGTTTTATTGCAGTAAATTCATAAGAAAAATAGTATTTATGCCACTAAATTATCTTTATCAAAAAATTGATATCTATTAAAATATAATTTCTTTAATCCTCATCTTTAATACTATATTTGCTCCTTCTTTAATAAAATGATATAAATGACGTTCACAGACGAAATAAAGAGAAGAAGAACATTTGGAATTATCTCCCACCCAGATGCTGGTAAAACTACTTTAACAGAAAAATTATTACTGTTTGGAGGCGCTATACAAGAAGCTGGCGCAGTTAAATCAAATAAGATAAAAAAAGGCGCAACCAGTGATTTTATGGAAATTGAGCGACAAAGAGGAATATCTGTAGCTACTTCTGTACTAGCTTTTGAATATGAAAACATCAAAATAAACATTCTTGACACCCCAGGTCATAAAGATTTTGCAGAGGATACCTTTAGAACCTTAACCGCTGTAGATAGTGTAATAGTAGTCATTGATGTAGCTAAAGGAGTAGAAGAACAAACCGAAAAATTGGTTTCTGTCTGTAGAATGCGAAACATACCTATGATCGTATTTATAAATAAATTAGATCGCGAAGGTAAAGATGCATTCGAACTCTTAGACGAAATAGAACAAAAATTAGGACTAGCTGTTACACCACTTAGTTTTCCTATCGGAATGGGATATGATTTTAAAGGAATTTATAATATTTGGGAAAAAAATATAAATCTTTTTAGTGGTGATAACAGAAAAAATATAGAAGAAACTATAGAGATTTCTGATTTATCCTCCTCAAAATTAAATGATATTATTGGAGATAATTACGCTAACACACTAAGAGAAGAACTAGAATTATTAGAAGGTATCTATCCCAGTTTTGAAAAAGAAGACTACCAAAACGGAAAAATACAACCTGTCTTCTTTGGATCTGCATTAAACAACTTTGGAGTGAGAGAATTATTAGATTGTTTTATTTCAATAGCCCCCTCCCCTCGCCCAAAAGAAAGTGACACAAGATTAGTAAAACCAGAAGAAAAAGACTTTACAGGATTCGTATTTAAAATTCATGCCAATATGGATCCTAAACATAGAGATCGTTTAGCTTTCATAAAAATAGTTTCTGGAAAATTCGAAAGAAATGTCCCCTATTTACACACAAGACATAACAAAAAGCTAAAATTTTCTAGCCCCAATGCATTTTTTGCAGAAAAAAAAGAAATCGTAGACGTTTCATACCCTGGAGATATTGTGGGACTTCATGATACTGGTAATTTTAAAATTGGAGACACTTTAACTTCTGGTGAAATTCTATTCTATAAAGGAATACCTAGTTTTTCTCCAGAACACTTTAGATACATAAATAATGCTGACCCGATGAAATCAAAACAGTTAGCTAAAGGAATAGACCAATTAATGGACGAAGGTGTCGCCCAGCTATTTACATTAGAAATCAATGGAAGAAAAGTTATTGGAACCGTTGGAGCCCTTCAATACGAAGTAATTCAATACAGACTAGAACACGAATATGGTGCTAAATGTAACTATGAAAATCTTAACGTTCACAAAGCGTGTTGGGTAGATCCCGAAAACAGTAACAGTAGTGAATTTAAAGAATTTAAAAGAATAAAAAATAAATTTTTGGCAATCGATAAACATGAGCAACTTGTATTCTTTGCAGACTCCTCTTTTAGTCTGCAGATGACTCAACAAAAATACCCATCAATTAAATTCCATTATACTTCTGAATTTTAATTCCATTAGTAAGCAATATTAAACTTAAAAACAAGTTGAATAAAATTGATTTATAATATTTCTAAAAAAACCTGATAAGAAATACTTATCAGGTTTTTGAAATTAAACCTAATAGTAATAGTAGGTTTAATTATTATTTATCCCTTTTTCTTTCGGTAAATTCATGAGAGAAAGGTGTTGTTTCAAATTTAAAAGAACACTCCGAACTTTTTGGAGGCTAAAATATCTCTTAAGCTTGTCCAGTAGGACCAAAATTCAAAGGAATCGATGCTTGCTCATCATAATCTTTAATATCCCCATAAGCAGACTCAAATCTTAGAATATTATCTCCCAAAGCTTTTAATAAACGTTTAGCATGCTGAGGAGTTAAAATAATTCTACTTTTAACCTTACTTTTAGGTCTACCCGGCATAATATTAACAAAATCAACCACAAACTCAGAAACTGAATGATTAATTATTGCTAAGTTACTATACACACCATCAGCAATATCCTCGTCCAATTCAATATTTAACTGATTTTGATTCTTGTTTTTATTATCTGTCATTTTATAAAAAAATTAGATTTACTAAATTAAAAATTGACTTCTCATCAATCTTTCTATCTGATTTTGAAGCGATTTAAACTTTTTCAATTCGCTTTTATTTATGAATTTAACTAAAAATTAAAAGCCTTATCTATATATATCCGATAAAAAAAGAATATTTTATTCTGGTAAATTCATGAGAAAAATAGTATAAATTCAAAATTATAATATCAAATCCTTATAAGCAAACAGCCTGCAAAAGCAGGCTGTTTATTTTATCTTTAATTATAATTTACTTCCTGTCGTCTTAGTTCTATTCTATCTTCAAACTCTTCTTTAGAACCTACAATAATACTTTCATAATCTCTCATTCCAGTACCTGCAGGAATACGATGACCAACAATAACATTCTCTTTAAGACCTTCTAAATAATCAACCTTCCCACTTACAGCAGCTTCATTAAGCACTTTTGTAGTTTCTTGGAAAGATGCTGCAGAAATAAAAGATTTCGTCTGTAAAGAAGCTCTCGTAATACCCTGCAATACAGGAGTAGCAGTCGCCGGAGTAATATCTCTAGCTACAGCCAAATTTTTATCTTCTCTACGCAAAAGAGAATTCTCATCTCTTAATTCTCGTGGAGAAACAATCTGACCAGGCTTAAGATTTTCACTATCCCCAGCATCTTCTATCACCTTCATTCCGAATATCTCATCATTTTCAATTATGAAATCTGATTTATGCACCAATTGGTTTTCTAGAAAAATAGTATCTCCTGGATCTACAATTCTTACTTTACGCATCATTTGACGTACAACTACTTCAAAATGCTTATCATTAATCTTCACACCTTGTAATCGATACACTTCCTGTACTTCATTAACCAAATATTGTTGTACAGCAGATGGACCTTTTATCTTAAGAATATCCTCAGGAGTTACAGAACCATCAGATAATGGCATTCCTGCACGAACATAATCATTTTCCTGAACAAGAATTTGGTTAGAAAGCTTCACTAAATACTTTTTAATTTCACCAATTCTTGACTCAACGATTATTTCACGGTTTCCTCTCTTAATCTTTCCAAAAGAAACAACACCATCCACTTCACTAACTACAGCAGGGTTTGATGGGTTACGAGCCTCAAACAACTCTGTTACTCTAGGAAGACCCCCAGTGATATCTCCAGATTTAGCAGATTTACGAGGTATCTTTACTAAAACCATACCCATCTTAATCTTAGCATCATTATCTACCATTAAGTGAGCTCCTACAGGTAGGTTATAAGAACGAAGAACTTCGTCATCATTACCTAATATATGTAATGTAGGTATTTTTTTCTTATCCCGAGATTCTGAAATTACTTTTTCTTGGAACCCTGTTTGCTCATCAATTTCTACTTGATAAGTTATCCCTTGCTCTATATTATCAAACTTTAACTTACCAGCAAACTCAGAAATAATTACACCATTATATGGATCCCATTGACAAATTACCTCATTCTTTTCTAATATATCTCCATTATTGATAAACAACTGAGATCCATAAGGAATTAAATTAGTACTTAAAACAATCTTAGTTTTAGGATCAACCACCTTAATTTCAGAAGTACGAGATATAACTACATTTATTGCATTACCATCAGAGTCCTCACCAACTACAGTTTTAAGATCTTCAATCTCTGCTTTACCTCCAAATTTAGATTTTAATTGATTATCCTCTGAGATATTCCCTGCGATACCCCCTACGTGGAAAGTACGTAAAGTAAGCTGAGTTCCAGGCTCTCCAATAGATTGCGCAGCAACCACTCCAACAGCTTCTCCACGTTGTACAGTTTTACCAGTAGCTAAATTACGACCATAACATTTTACACAGATACCCTTTTGAGCTTCACAAGTAAGAGCCGATCTAACCTCTACAGACTCCACAGGAGATTCACTTATTTTTTTAGCAATAGCATCATTGATTTCTACTCCACCTTCAACAAGTACCTCCATGGTTAATGGATTAATTACATCCAACAGTGTAGTTCTACCTAAAATTCTATCCTCAAGAGACTCAATAATCTCCTCATTCTTCTTTAAAGCTGAAACCTCTAATCCTCGTAAAGTACCACAATCCTCTTCATTAACTATAACATCTTGAGCTACATCAACCAAACGACGTGTTAAATAACCCGCATCGGCAGTTTTTAATGCTGTATCGGCAAGACCTTTACGAGCACCGTGAGTAGAAATAAAATATTCTAAAATCGAAAGACCTTCTTTAAAGTTAGAAAGAATCGGGTTTTCAATAATTTCCCCCCCGGCAGAATTAGATTTTTTAGGCTTAGCCATCAAACCACGCATACCTGTCAACTGACGAATTTGCTCTTTAGATCCCCTCGCACCAGAATCAAGCATCATATATACCGAATTAAAACCTTGCTGATCCTCCCTAATACGCTTCATAGAAAGCTCTGTCAGTTGTGCATTTGTAGATGTCCAAATATCAATTACCTGATTATAACGCTCATTATTAGTTATAAGTCCCATATTATAGTTTGAAACTATATTATCTACCTGAGCGTTAGCTTCTTCAATCATTTTAGACTTTTCAGCAGGTATAATAATATCCCCTAAACTAAATGACAAACCTCCTTTAAATGCAAAGTAATAACCCAATGTCTTTATTTCATCAAGAAACTCAGCAGTTTCGGGAACGCTAGTTAAACTAAGAATCTTTCCTATAATATCACGGAGAGATTTTTTAGTTAAAATTTCATTAATAAACCCAGCCTTAGCAGGAACTTTTTCATTAAACAATACCCTACCAGTAGAAGTCTCTATAATTTGATTAACTAGTTTGCCTTCCTCATTAAAATCTAATGCCCTGATCTTAATATTAGCATTAATATGCAATTTACCTTCATTATAGGCAATAATAACCTCCTCCGCAGAATAGAATGTAAGATCCTCTCCCTTAATTTCTATTTCTGGAGTAGATCTACGAGATTTAGTCATATAATAAAGACCTAAAACCATATCCTGAGAAGGTACTGTTACTGGCGACCCATTTGCTGGGTTAAGGATATTATGAGATGCTAACATCAATAGCTGAGATTCTAATATAGCTTCTGGTCCCAACGGCAAATGAACAGCCATTTGATCCCCATCAAAATCCGCGTTAAATGCAGTACAAACTAATGGGTGTAATTGTATCGCTTTACCTTCAATAAGTTTAGGCTGAAATGCCTGTATACCCAATCGGTGAAGCGTAGGAGCACGGTTTAATAATACAGGATGTCCTTTTAAAACATTTTCTAAAATATCCCAAACTACTGGCTCTTTTCTATCTATAATTTTTTTAGCTGATTTTACTGTCTTTACAATACCACGTTCAATCAGTTTTCTTATAACAAAAGGTTTATATAACTCAGCTGCCATATTCTTAGGAAGACCACACTCAAACAACTTTAATTCTGGTCCTACAACAATAACAGAACGTGCCGAATAATCTACACGTTTACCAAGTAAATTCTGACGAAAACGCCCTTGTTTTCCTTTTAAAGAATCGGATAAAGATTTTAAAGGTCTATTAGAGTCTGTCTTAACAGCAGAAGCCTTACGAGTATTATCAAACAAAGAATCTACAGATTCCTGTAACATACGCTTTTCATTACGCAAAATAACTTCAGGAGCCTTGATTTCCATCAATCGCTTCAATCGATTATTACGTATGATCACTCGACGATATAAATCATTTAAATCAGATGTTGCAAAACGACCTCCATCAAGTGGTACCAATGGACGTAACTCTGGCGGAATTACAGGTATAACTTTAAGAATCATCCATTCAGGACGATTCTCTCTATTTTTATTAGCATCACGTAAAGCCTCTACTACTTGTAATCTTTTTAAAGCCTCTGTTTTACGTTGCTTAGAAGTCTCATTATTTGCTTTATGCCTTAATTCATAAGACAAAGAATCCAAATCAATTCTTTTTAAAAGTTCAATAAGGCACTCCGCTCCCATTTTAGCAATAAACTTATTAGGATCACTATCATCAAGATAAAGATTCTCCTGAGGAAGACTATCCAATATATTAAGATATTCCTCTTCCGTAAGGAAATCCATTTTCTGAACAGATTCACCTTCTTCGTTTTTAGCTATTCCTGCCTGTATTACTACGTATCTCTCGTAATAAATAATCATGTCTAACTTCTTAGAAGGAAGACCTAATAAATAACCTATTTTATTTGGTAAAGAACGAAAATACCAGATATGTGCAACAGGTACAACTAAATTGATATGTCCAACTCGATCTCTACGTACTTTTTTCTCTGTAACCTCTACACCACATCGGTCACATACAATACCCTTGTAACGAATTCTTTTGTATTTACCACAAGCACACTCAAAGTCCTTAACAGGACCAAAAATACGCTCACAGAACAAACCATCACGTTCCGGTTTGTGCGTACGATAATTAATAGTTTCAGGCTTTAAAACCTCTCCTTTAGATGCCGCTAAAACAGACTCTGGAGAAGCTAACCCAATAGAGATTTTATTAAACCTCTTTACTGTATTCTTATCATTATTTCTTGCCATAATATATGGTTGCTTAAGAATTATTGTAATTTAAAATTGAATAGTAATATTATAAGATTGTTATCTCTAGTTACACTAGAAATAACAATCTATATTCAAAATACTATTCTTCTAATCTAATATCTAGACCCAAACCTTTCAACTCATGCATCAACACGTTGAAAGACTCTGGTAATCCAGGTTCTGGCATAGGCTCACCTTTAACAATACTTTCATATGTTTTAGCTCTTCCAATAACATCATCAGACTTAACTGTCAAAATTTCACGCAATGTTGCAGAAGCTCCGTATGCCTCAAGAGCCCACACTTCCATTTCTCCAAAACGTTGTCCCCCAAATTGCGCCTTACCACCTAATGGTTGTTGTGTAATCAATGAATAAGGACCTATAGAACGTGCGTGCATTTTATCATCTACCATATGCCCCAACTTAAGCATATAAATTACACCTACCGTTGCTGGTTGATCAAAACGATCACCACTTCCTCCATCATATAAATACGTATGACCGAATCTAGGAATACCCGCCTCATCTGTATATTCATTAATTTGATCTAAAGTCGCCCCATCAAAAATCGGTGTAGCAAATTTTCTATTTAATTTTTGACCAGCCCAACCTAATACAGTTTCATATATCTGACCAATATTCATACGAGAAGGAACCCCTAATGGATTCAATACAATATCAACAGGTGATCCATCCTCTAAGAATGGCATATCCTCTTCTCTAACAATTCGGGCAACAATACCTTTGTTACCATGGCGACCTGCCATTTTATCCCCTACCTTAAGCTTACGTTTCTTAGCAATATATACTTTAGCTAATTTGATAATTCCTGAAGGCAATTCATCCCCAACAGATATTGTAAACTTTTCTCTTCTTAAGTTACCTTGTAAATCGTTTTCTTTAATCTTAAAATTATGTATAAGATCAGCAACCATCTCGTTAACATCATCATCCGTTGTCCAGACCCCTTTGGTAAGGTGAGAATAATCATCAACACTATTTAGCATTTTCTGAGTATATTTCTTCCCTTTTGGTAACACTTCTTCCCCAAGGTCATTCATTACACCCTGAGAAGTTTTACCCCCAACGATTAAAAACAATTTATCAACCAATTCTGTTTTTAATAATCCAAACTTGGCATCATAAGTCACTTCTAATTCTGATATTTCTTCTTTATCCTGAGAACGTTTACGCTTATCTTTTACCGCTCTAGCAAATAATTTTTTGTCAATTACTACACCATGTAAAGACGGTGAAGCTTTTAAAGAAGCATCTTTAACATCTCCTGCTTTATCTCCAAAAATAGCTCTTAGTAATTTTTCCTCAGGAGTTGGATCACTTTCTCCTTTAGGAGTAATTTTACCAATAAGTATGTCTCCTGGTTTTACTTCTGCACCAACACGGATCATCCCATTTTCATCCAAATCCTTTGTAGCTTCCTCAGAAACATTAGGTATATCATTGGTTAACTCTTCATTACCCAATTTTGTATCCCTAACCTCTAAAGAGTATTCATCTATATGTATTGAAGTAAAAATATCATCTCTTACAACTTTTTCAGAAATAACAATAGCATCCTCAAAATTATACCCTTTCCAAGGCATAAAAGCAACCTTCATATTTCTACCAAGAGCTAATTCCCCTTTTTCAGTGGCATAACCTTGACATAATACCTGCCCTTTAGTTACTCTATCAGCAACTCTTACAATTGGTTTCAAGTTAATACTTGTACCTTGATTGGTTTTTCTGAATTTTATTAAATCATAGGTTCTGAAATCACTATCAAAACTTACCATTCTTTCTTTATCCGTTCTATCGTATTTTATAGTGATTTTCTGAGCATCTACATATTCAACAACTCCATCTCCCTCTGCATTTATCAATACTCTAGAATCAGATGCAACCTGACGCTCTAAACCTGTTCCAACAATAGGAGCATCAACTCTTAATAAGGGAACTGCCTGACGCATCATATTCGATCCCATCAACGCACGGTTTGCATCATCATGCTCTAAAAATGGAATCAATGAAGCCGAAATAGATGAAATTTGGTTAGGTGCAACATCAGTATAATGTACTTTATTAGGGTCCACTACAGGGAAATCACCTTCCATACGAGCAATTACTTTATCAGAAGTAATTGTACCATCATCATCCATTGGAATGTTTGCCTGAGCAATCAGCTTAGCTTCCTCTTCTTCGGCACTTAAATATCTAAAATCATTAATATCTACCTTACCATCAGTTACTTTTCGATAAGGAGTTTCTAAAAACCCCATTGAATTAACTTTAGCAAAAACAGAAAGTGATGAAATCAGACCAATATTTGGACCTTCAGGCGTTTCTATAGGACATAAACGACCATAATGTGTATAGTGTACATCTCGAACCTCAAAACCTGCACGCTCACGCGATAATCCACCAGGTCCAAGTGCCGAAAGTCTACGCTTATGTGTTATCTCTGCCAACGGATTCGTTTGATCCATAAACTGAGATAATTGATTTGTCCCAAAAAAAGAATTAATTACAGAAGACAAAGTCTTCGCATTAATTAAATCTATAGGCGTAAATACTTCATTGTCCCTAACATTCATTCGCTCACGAATGGTTCTTGCCATACGAGCCAAACCAACTCCAAATTGCTGTGATAATTGTTCCCCTACTGTTCTAACACGACGATTAGAAAGGTGATCAATATCATCAATCTCTGCTTTAGAATTAATTAACTCTATTAAATATTTTATTATGGTAATAATATCCTCTTTGGTAAGCACCTGCTTATCCATATCAATATCAAGACCCAATTTCTTATTCATTCTATAGCGACCAACTTCTCCTAAATTATAACGTTGATCAGAAAAAAATAACTTATCAATTATACCTCTTGCGGTTTCCTCATCCGGTGGTTCTGCATTACGTAATTGACGATATATATGTTCTACTGCTTCTTTTTCAGAATTAGTTGGATCTTTCTGCAAAGTATTGTGAATAATTGCATAATCCCCTTTTTGATTGTCCTCTTTATGAAGTAAAATAGCCTTAGCACCAGAATCTACAATTTCATCAAGATGATCCTTATCCAAAATTGTGTCCCGATCTAAAACGATTTCATTACGCTCAATCGATACCACTTCTCCAGTATCCTCATCCACAAAATCTTCGTGCCAAGTATTCAAAACTCTAGCAGCTAATTTACGACCTAACACTTTTTTAAGTCCAGATTTAGAAACTTTAACCTCCTCAGCAAGATCAAATATTTCTAAAATATCTTTATCTCTTTCAAAACCAATTGCACGAAATAAAGTCGTTACTGGTAATTTCTTTTTTCTATCGATATAAGCATACATTACACTATTAATATCGGTAGCAAATTCTATCCAAGATCCTTTAAAAGGAATAACTCTTGCAGAATATAACTTTGTTCCATTAGCATGGAAGGACTGTCCAAAAAACACCCCAGGTGATCGATGTAACTGTGATACCACAACACGCTCTGCTCCATTTATACAGAAAGTACCACTTGGTGTCATATATGGTATCGTACCTAGATAAACATCCTGAACAATTGTTTCAAAATCTTCGTGTTCTGGATCGGTACAAAATAATTTAAGTCGTGCTTTTAACGGCACACTATATGTAAGCCCTCTTTCTATACACTCCTGAAGATCATATCTTGGAGGGTCAACGAAGTAATCTAAAAATTCTAGTACAAATTGATTACGGGTATCCGTAATTGGAAAATTTTCCTTAAAGGTATTATACAGACCTTCGTTTCCTCTTTCTTCTGACTTTGTTTCTAACTGAAAAAAATCTTGAAAGGATTTGATCTGAATATCTAGAAAATCTGGATAATCAGGTCTGTTCTTTACAGAAGAGAAATTCAATCTTTCATTTTGTGTAGCTAACATCAATGGACGGAATTTAAATTAAAAATTTTAAAAAACAGTTTCGTATTTTTCTACTTCACACTTATATACGAAAAATGGTTTAGACCTTAGAGAGACTTCTCTAGGTCTAAACCTATGTATTAATCTATAGTAAGCCTATTTAAGCTCAACCTCTGCTCCTGCCTCTTCTAATTGAGTCTTAAGTGCTTCTGCCTCATCTTTAGAAACTCCTTCTTTAATTGCTTTTGGAGCCTCATCTACCAATCCTTTAGCTTCTTTAAGTCCAAGACCCGTAAGTTCTTTAACTAATTTCACAACAGCTAATTTAGCACTACCTGCAGCTTTTAGGATTACGTCAAATTCTGTTTGTTCTGCCTCAGCAGCATCACCTGTAGCACCTCCACCAACAGCTACAGCCACAGCAGCAGCAGCAGGTTCAATACCATACTCTTCTTTTAATATACCTGCTAATTCATTAACTTCCTTTACTGTTAAGTTAACTAATTGTTCTGCGAATTCTTTTAAATCTGCCATTTTCTATCGTTTTAATAATAATTTTTAATTGAAATATAATTTGTTAAAAAGTGCGTACACCATTATCATTATCCTTCTTTTTCAGATAATGTTTTAAGGATACCAGCTAACTTACCGCCACTAGACTTTAATGCAGAAATAACATTTTTAGCAGGTGACTGTAATAGACCAATAATATCCCCTATAACCTCTTCTTTAGACTTAATATTTACTAACGCATCAAGGTTATCATCACCTACAAAAATAGCTTCTTCTAGAAAAGCTCCTTTTAAAAGTGGTTTATCCGATTTCTTACGAAATTCTTTAATTATCTTTGCTGGAGCATTTCCTGTCTCTGAAAAAAGAATAGATGTATTACCTTTAAGTACTTCTGGTAAATTTCCAAAATCTTTTTCAGAATTTTCCATTGCTTTAGCAAGGAGAGTGTTTTTTACTACTTTAAGTGATACGTTAGCTTTAAAACAAGCTCTACGTAAATTTGAAGTTGTTCCTGCATCTAAACCTGAAATATCAGCTAAATAGATATTAGCATTCTCAGCTAATTGAGCAGTTAAGTCTTCAATTACTTGTGATTTTTCTTCTCTTGTCATAATCGTTTTTCTTAATTACCCAGCAAAATTCTTAGTATCAATTCTAACTCCAGGACTCATTGTAGAGGATATAAATATAGATTTTATATATACTCCTTTAGCTGCTTGAGGTTTTAACTTAACCAAGGTTGTTAATAATTCTTTTGCATTACCTACGATTTTATCAGCTTCAAAAGAAGCTTTTCCAATTCCTGCATGAATAATACCTGTCTTGTCAACTTTAAAATCAATTTTTCCAGATTTAACATCAGAAACAGCTTTAGCTACATCCATTGTTACTGTTCCAGTTTTAGGATTAGGCATTAAACCTCGTGGACCTAATACTCTACCTAATGGACCTAATTTACCCATTACACTAGGCATGGTTATAATTACATCAACATCAGTCCATCCACCTTTAATTTTATCAAGGTATTCATCTAAACCAACAAAATCAGCACCTGCTTCTTTTGCTTCAGCTTCTTTATCCGGAGTTACTAATGCCAAAACCTTAACATCTTTACCTGTACCATGTGGTAAGGTTACTACTCCTCGTACCATTTGATTTGCTTTTCTAGGATCTACGTCCAAACGAACAGCAATATCCACAGAAGCATCAAAATTCACGTTTGTTATTTCTTTTACTAAAGCAGAAGCATCTTCTAATGAATATGCACTATTCTTATTTACCTTAGCTCTTACTTCTTTTTGCTTTTTAGTTACTTTTGCCATCTTATAAAGGTTTAAGGATTAAAAAGGAGCCTGTCCTTTTACAGTTACCCCCATTGAACGGGCTGTTCCAGCTATCATTGACATAGCAGACTCTATAGTAAATGCATTTAAATCAACCATTTTATCCTCTGCTATAGCACGAACTTGATCCCAAGTAACGCTTGCTATTTTTTTACGATTAGGCTCTCCTGAACCTTTCTTTTGTTTTGCTGCTTCCAGTATTTGAACAGCTGCGGGAGGAGTTTTAATTACAAAATCAAAAGATTTATCTTTGTAAACATTAATAACCACCGGTAATACTTTACCAGCTTTATCTTGTGTTCTACCATTGAATTGCTTACAGAATTCCATGATATTAACTCCGGCAGCACCTAAAGCAGGTCCAACTGGCGGAGACGGGTTAGCCGCTCCTCCTCTTACTTGTAGTTTTACAACCTTACTTAACTCTTTTGCCATTTTTTTAATTTTAAATTAGAATTGTTCTAAAAATTGGAAGCGTTAAGAACAATTCTGGATATATAGTAACAATTTATTATACTTTTTCTACTTGCATATAGCTTAATTCTAATGGTGTTTTTCTTCCGAAAATTTTAACCATTACTTCTAATTTACGCTTTTCTTCATTTATTTTTTCTACGGTTCCATTAAAACCATTGAATGGTCCATCGATAACTTTAACGGTCTCTCCCAACATATAAG
>CAVYIL010000275.1:0-10727 GCA_963768325.1 uncultured Flavobacteriaceae bacterium
TAAAAAAGAGATAACATAGCAAAATAGGTTAGCGATTTTAGTATCATCTGTTGCTGATTCTGGAGTAAGTTGACCCCTTTATGCTATAGGATTTATTTTATTCTGGAGTAAGTTGACCCCCATAGTTTCGATGGATGTTAAATTTATTCTAGATTAAATTTTCCCTATTAAGTTATTTCTAATAAGTTCTTGATTTTGTTTTTATTAGATGATTAATACTATAGTAATCATCAAAAGATAAGTTATGGCAGGAAAACCCAAACGTATGAGTCTTGTTAAACAAATATTAAGAATGCACAATCTAGGAAAAGGTTATAAAAGTATAGCCCGCTCACTGAGTATCAGTAAAAACACGGTAAAGAGTTATATTTCTAGGGTGCTTATCAGTGGTATTCCTATTTCAGAACTGCTTTTATTGGAAGATCCCGAACTAGAAAAATCTTTATTATCTGGCAATCCAGCCTATAAAGATGCTCGTTATGAGCCTATAAAAGAAAAGTTGGTTTATTATAACAAAGAGCTTACAAGAGTTGGAGTCACCCGCATTACCCTATGGGAAGAATATAAGTCTGATTTTCCATTGGCACATTATAGTTACAGTCAATTTTGTGCCTTATTACGACAATATCAATTTAGTAGTAAGCCTTCCCTTGTGTTGGAACATTTTGTTGGAGATAAACTATATATTGATTTTGCAGGTAAGAAGTTATCCTACATTGATAGGGATACTGGAGAGGAGATTTATGTTCAAGTCTTTGTTGTCTGGTCTTACCCTGACCAAGACTATAGTTTTGCAATGGCAGTTCCTAGTCAAAAAATATCAGATTTTATATGGGCATTACAAAGCTGTTTACAGCATATAGGAGGTGTCCCCCAGACTTTAGTTCCCGATAATTTAAAATCTGCTGTAATCAAAGCAAATAGATATGAGCCAACTATTAATCAAGTTTTGGAAGATTTTGCTAATCATTATGGAACAACAGTAACACCAGCTCGTGTTAGAAAGCCAAAAGATAAAGCTCTTGTAGAGAATCAAGTAAAACTCATTTATAGTCGAGTATATGCCAAACTACGTAATCAACAATTCTTTGATTTATCTTCTTTAAATAAAGCTATTGGAGAAAAGATGCAAGCGCATAATCAAACCCGAATGCAACGTAAAGACTATTCAAGGGAAGAAAAGTTTTTAGCTCAGGAGCAACATACCTTAAAAGAGTTGCCAGATCAAGATTTTGAAATTAAGTATTATAAGAGTCTTAAAGTAGCTAATAATAATCATATTTATCTAAGTGAAGATAAGCATCATTATAGTGTTCCTTACTCCCATATAGGTAAGCAAACAGCGGTAATATATACCAGAACACTGGTGAAAGTATTTAGTGATGGAGAATTAATTGCGGTACATCCTCGAAGCTTAAAAAAGGGAGGGTACACTACTAAAAAAGAACACTTATGTTCTGAGCATCAATACTATAAAAAACGTAGTCCAACCTATTATTTACAAAAAGGCTATGAACATTCAGAAACGGTATACCAATACATTCAAGCCATATTCAAACAAGATATCTATCCAGAACAACTCTACAGGACTTGTGAAGGTATTTTAAATTTATCAAAGAAAACAAATAGATCAGAATTCTTACAAGCCTGTGAAATAGCAATAGAGAATTCTAATTATTCATACACCTTCTTAAAAAAAATATTAGAAAACAAAATGACTAAAGACAACCCTGATACTGCCATTACAAAACCCTTACCAAAACACGCAAACATTAGAGGAGCAAATGCTTTTAAATAATTAATTAATTAATTAATTAGTAATACATTAAACATCAAATTCTATGACAAAAATTGAAAATCAAATTAAAGAACTACGACTACTAGGAATGGCTACTAGTTGGAATGCCCTTTTGGAAACAAAGCAACATTACGAATTATCTTTATCTGAAGGCTTGGAAATACTATTACAAGGGGAGAAAGAAGATAGAATAAACAGACGTTTTGAAAGACTTAAAAGAGGGGCTAAGTTTAGATATAGTGCCACAATAGAAGAATTAATTTATGATAATACTAGAGGGCTTAATAAGTCTCAAATAACAGAATTAGCTACGGGAAACTATCTAAACAAAGGAGAATCTATACTTATTACTGGGGCTACTGGGTGTGGGAAAAGTTTTGCTGCATCTGCTTTAGGACATAGAGCCTGTTCTCAGGGAATAGCAGTATTATATTTTAATATTCAAAAATTATTACTTAATATAAAAATGGCAAGAATTGATGGGAGTGTCTTTAAACTATTTGATAAAATAGCTAAAGCAGGATTACTTATACTTGACGATTTTGGATTAGCACATTTAGATAAAAAACAACAAATGGATTTAATGGAAATTATTGAAGATAGACACGCAAAAAAAGCAACTATAATAGTAAGTCAATTACCAATTACTAGTTGGTATGAGATAATAGGAGAAGCGACTATTGCTGATGCAATTTTAGATCGATTGGTACACACTTCTCATCGCATTGAACTTAAAGGAAAAAAGTCTAAGAAAAAAACTGTAATTTTGTCAGTAACTTATCTTTTTAAAGAAAAATCAACAGGGGGGTCAATATGACCAGAATGGGGGTCAACATCATCAGAATATCCATCAATTAAATCATACCAATTTTTTACAGGAAGTTGTGAGCAAAAAATGGTTGATTTTTTATGGTGTCGGTCTTCGATTAAATCCATTAGAACGAGTTGCTTTTCATTGTTGATGGTTTGCAGTCCAAAATCGTCAATGATTAGTAAATCGCAGTTTTCTATCTTGGCGAGTTCTCTCATGTAGGAACCGTCGGCTTTAGCTATCATTAATTTTGAGAACAGTTTTCCTAAATTGTAATACATTACTTTATAGCCTTTTATACAACTTTGATAACCTAAGGCGGTGGCTAAAAAACTTTTTCCTGTTCCCGTGCAACCTGTTATAATGATGTTTTCATGTCGCTCTAAAAAGGAACAATCGGTTAATCTAGTTAGTAAATTTCGGTCTAATTCTCTATCAGCAGTATAGCTAACTTCTTCAATAGAAGCTTGATAATGGAATCGAGCGTTCTTGATTAGTCTTTCGGTTCGGCTGTTGTTTCGCTGGTTGTCTTCCCATTCGATGAGCCATCCAATAAATTCATCGTTGGTAAAAGTGTCTTGATTTCTGGTTTCAAATGAGGTTTCATAGGCTCGTTTCATTCCTACTAATCGCATTTTTTGCATCTTTTCGATGGTGGCATTTGTGTTCATAAGATATTGATTTTTAAAATGTTATTTTAGTTAATTGTAATATTCTGCTCCTCTTATATTTTCGTGAGCAATAGATGTTTTAGCAAGTAAATTAGGCTCTTCTTGTTGTTTTTCAAGTCCTTTTTCCAAGATATTTTTGATGGGATTATATCCAACAGCATCATACAATAAAGCTCGTTTACAGGCATTTTCAAGGCGTTCTTTACTGGTTTTTGGAGCTAAACTTAATACGCCAACACAACTTTTATAGTTTTGCTCAGGATATTGTTTTTGGTTCAAAATTTTCTCGATACATTGCATCGTTGAAGTTCCAATATTACTTGCCCATGTCATAAAATACTCAGGATTCCAACCGCTATTATACGTATGACTTGCTGGCATATGTTCTTTTATGGTTTGATAAGCATATGGTTTTCGGCTACGAAGATGAAGAGCAATACGGTTTTGATTGTGATATATTTCTACTGAATTTTGGCAAAGAATCAGCTTTACCTTTTTGCCAACATAGGCATTTGGAACACTATAATAATTCTTATCGGGTGCAAAATACACATGACAATTTTTTTGAACCGTTGCTGTTTTATAAATTTTTAATTCATATTTATCTGTTGGTAAAGGCTTTAAAGTTTCCTTTTCCAAAGACTCAAATAAATCGGTTCGACTATGACTTTTCTTCTGAAAAGGCGTTTTATTATAGCTTTCTAATAGTTTTTTGATGGCTTGATTCAGTTCTTGGATGCTATAAAATTCCGTATTGCGAAGAGCTGCATAAATCCTTGTATAAGCAATGTTTACAGCACCTTCTACCAATGATTTATCCTTTGGTTTGAGGGCACGAGCAGGCATTATGGAAGTATCGTAATGAGAGGCAAAACCAGCAAATTGTTCGTTTATAAAAGGTTCATATTTATTAGATTTGGTTACCGCCGATTTCAAATTATCGGGAACAATACACGCTGGAACACCTCCAAAATAGTGCAATGCGTTTTGTACACTTCCTATAAAATCTGGAATTTGTTGGGTAAACGATGCCTCTAAATAAGTATATTGACTTGCACCAAGAGTGGCTACAAAAACCTCTACAGTCTTGATTTCGCCCGTTTGTTTATCAATAATATGAAGCTTTTTTCCAGCATAATCAATAAACAGTTTTTCGCCTGCCTTGTGTGAAGTTGGCATATAACCATCTGATTTCTTGATGTATTGGTGGTATTGATCACAAAAACGGCTATACATCACACCATCTGGATGCTTGTTTTTATATTCTTGCCAAAGAATCAATCGGGTTACCCCAACACGCTTGAGTTCCTTTTCAACATAAGGAAAAAAAGCAAAGAGTTCCGTATGTATGGTTTGCTTATCGTTGGGTTTATAATCGTTTGGAGTCTCTAAAAGTTCTGATAAATCCTTATCCGACAACTCCATAAGTTCCTTACAACCAAACCCAGATTCCTTATAAGTTCCTTACAACCAAACCCAGATTCCTTTATAACCGACAAATATTTTAAAACCGTTGTTCTGGATTTACCTAGATTTTGAGAAATTCTACTGTTAGAAAATCCCTTTTGTTTCATTCTGATGATTTCTCGTATCATAACCGATCCTATTGTTTTATTAGCCATTTCTCATGATTTAATAATCACAAATTACAACTAAAAACCATCATCGAAAACTGTTCACTTTGAACTGGAATTACCTGTACAGTTTAAATTGGAATCAGGTGTTCACTTTGGAGCGGAATATCCACTGGAGTTCAACATAAGATGTAATTGTAGTATGCTGGTATTTAAGGTTTTTAGAAATAAAAACAATAGCTTTTTCTGAAATCGTCCTAGTATTATTACCGCCACTATGAACGCTAAGAAAAGAAGAAAAACCTTCATTAGAATACCTTTTTAACCATTCGCGGATTGTTTTTTCTGTACGCCCTAATTTCTTGGCTATATCACTTTGAAATACGTATTTTCCTTCCTTGACATAAAGAAGTGTTTTTATACGATCTTTCTTTAAAATTCCTTTTGCTTTGGAATACTCTTGTGTTAGAAAATTTAAACTTTCGGTAATGGGAATTGCTATTTTCTTAGGCATCCATAAAGAAAATCATTATTCTAGTAAAAAAAAATAATAAATGGTATAAGATATTTTATCACAGTAAATTCATATGAGAAATGGTATAAAACTTAAAATTTGCAACAGAGCCGTTTTACGTTTCTTTCTACCTTGATATCCCACACTAGTTCCTCCTCGAATGGCAGGTGTATGACTTCCGTCAAGGTCTACACTAGAAAGATCAAAACTAGATTTATGTCTTTTAAGAAACTCAATCCAACAGTTCTCTAAAGCTTCGCTAACACACCATTTCCTATAATGATAATATACGGATTGCCAGCTTAAAACTTGAGTTTCAAACAAAGCTTTTACTGGTAATAACCTCCATTGAACACCTGTTTTTAGCTTGTAAAGAATAGCATTGATAATCTCTGCTAAAGGAACGGTTGGTGAAAATCCTCTTTTTCTTGTTGATAAATAGGGTACAATCTCTAATTCTATCATATCTTTGTCTAGTACACTGTACATAAAGGGTTGTTTTATATTGATTTACGTATGAAACGCAAATATCAGCAACCCTTTTATTTTATCTCTATAAAAGTTTAAACGACTTCATAATTAACATAAAGGGATTACTGAAAAAATAGTGTAATATGATAAATTTTAACATATTCTTTTGTGTCCTAAAATTATTAAGATCTAAATATTTAAAATATTGATTAAGAAAACACTCATAAACATTAGTTAATTTTATTATCTATATGCTGACAAATACTGCTTGATTCATTATTATTAATATATTGCTAACAATAGAAAATGAAGATAATCATTATGTTACTTGTGTTTTTTCATAAAAGAAGTATGGATGTGGTTTAAACTTTTTTACCAGAATCGAAAAAGCTTAAACCACTTCATAATGAAGAGTAATGTATGATTTTTTAAACAAGTTAAGTTTTTATAAATTACTATAGATGAAGAAAAGGGTTGTATTAATTTTTAGTTTGTTTCTTGTGGGTGTTTTAAATGCTCAAATAATCTCACTAGGACAAAACCCAAACTCTATTAATTGGCAGGTTTTAAAAACTCCCGCTGGGAATATAATTTATCCTTTTGAGATAGATTCTTCGGCGCAGAGGATTGCTAAAATGATTAATTTTCAAAAAGACAATCTAACAAAAACAGTGGGGGATAAAAGCGAAAAAATAAGTATCGTTTTACAAAATCGTACTGTTATACCAAATGGATATGTGGGTTTAGCTCCCTTAAGGAGTGAATTTTATACTACACCTCCAGAAAATATGCAGAATCTAGGATCTATAAACTGGCTAGATCTTTTATCTATACATGAATATAGACACGTGCAACAAATAGCCAATACTAAATATGGTTTGTCTAAATTTTCTTATTTCTTTGGTGGTGATTTTTTATGGAATACTGCGATTAATTTATCCATCCCTAATTGGTATTTTGAGGGAGATGCCGTATGGACCGAAACTTCTTACACTGATTCTGGCAGAGGAAGAATCCCGTATTTCACAGCTCAGCAAAGAGCTTTAGCTTTTTCTGATGTAAACTATAGTTATCAAAAATCAAGAAATGGCTCCTTTAAGGATTATGTACCTAATCATTATCCTTTGGGCTATATGATGCTTTCGTATTTAAGAAATGAAAAAGGTTCTGAAATTATGAATCCTGTCATTAAAGATGCTAGTGCTTACAAAGGGATTATCTATCCCTTTAGCAGAGCTTTAAAAAAACACACTGGCTACTCTAGTTCCTCTTTATACAAATCTTCTTGGAATAGTTCTAAAAAACTCTGGGGGGATCAATTAGCTAACGTAAAAACAGAACCGACTACTGCTGTTACATCCAGAAAAAACAGAACTGTTACTAATTATTATTTCCCTCAATATAAAGATAATGAGGCTATAATAGCTATAAAAAACAGTTATAAAACTACTGATCATATCGTAGAGATTACTAATAATGGTGAAAAAAAACTTTTTAGCATTGGTGTTAACTTAGAGAAATACTATAATTATACAGATGGGTATTATGTATGGACTGAAATAAGACAGAACCCAAGAAGAAATAACGAAAATTATTCTGATATTTTATTGTTAAATAGCGTTAGTGGCAAAAAAACTAAGATTACTTGCAAGGGAAAATATTTCTCTCCCATTTTAACAAAAAATGGAAATCAAATTCTATCTATCCATTTTAGTCCTGATCAAAAAACTACTTTGAAACAAATAAATGTTCTAACCAAAAAAAAGTCTACAGTAACCACATTCTCTGCAGGTGAATTAATTACTAGATTGTCTTTTTCTAATGATGAGAAAGAAGTTGTATATGTTGTAAAGAAAAATAGTTTATTAGCAATTTGGAAATATAATTTAAAAACAAAAACAAAAACACAACTTACTAACTGGACATCACATATTATTGATACACCTAGAGTTCATGCTAATCAAGTCTATTTTTCTGGATCGTATTCTGGAATTGACAATATTTACAGAACTCCACTAGATGGCAGTAAAATTATAGAACAGGTGACTTTTGTGAAAATTGGTGCATATCAACCAAGTATAAGTAAAGATGGTAACACGCTACTGTTTACAGAACATACCAAGATGGGGAGAATAATTTCTAAAATAGATTTACCTATAAACAAACCTGATTCTTCCGTTTTTATCGAACCTGTAGAGCCTAAGAACATGGATTGGTTAGATAAAACAAGTGACAAATCTGAAATTAACAATTTTGTTACTCAGATTCCAAGCCCTAACTATAAGTCAGAAAAATATAAAGGTTTTTTTAGAGATTTAAAACTACATAGTTGGAATATAATAGCCTCTAATGTATCACCTAGTGTAGGTCTATTTTTAGATAATTACCTTAACGATTTTAGCGTGGCTTTTGATTTGGGTTATAACTTCAATGAAAAAGGAGTTAATAGCCACGCCAGTATAATATACGGTAAATGGTATCCTCAGGTTGGTTTAAATATTGGACAATCTATAAGAACAACTGAATCAATTTCGATTACAAACAAATTAACAAAACATTCATTCAATGAACAGTATATTAATGTAGATACCTCTGTTCCGCTACAATGGATCATGGGGGACTTCTATACTAGCCTCGTGCCCAATATAGGGTTTAATCATCATAGAATAAATAATGTTTTAAAAATAGATAATCAGGATTTTAATACTATAGAAGGAAGAGTACATGTTAGTGTAACAAAGAGAATGGCACCACAAAATTTAGCTTCTAGACTTGGAATGAGTACTAATATAGGATACATAAATAATGTTGATAAATCAGAATTTGGAAAAATAAATATTACATCTAAAGTTTATTTACCTGGAATCGGAAAAAACGATAGTTTTAGATTATCCGGAGGTTATCAAAAAGAACCATTAAACAATGTTTTTCAGATAATAGATGATTTTCAGTATCCCAGAGGGTTTAACACACCTATTAATGATGAGTTTAAAAGTTGTTCTGCAGAATATACAGTTACATTAATGTACCCTGACATAGGTTTAGTAGGAATTACCTATTTTAAAAGGATAAAAGCTAATCTGTTTTATGATTATGGACAAGCTAAAATCGATCTATTTAATAAAACTATCGATTATCAATCTACAGGCGTAGAACTCATATTAGATAATACTCTATTAAACGTGTTACCTATTAGTTTTGGCGTAAGAGGTTCTTACTTATTATCTAAAGACCCTGCTAATCTAGATAAAAAACATTCTTTATCCTTCTTTATTTTTCATCGTCTATAGTTTTTGGGTTAAAACCCTTTATTTATATATCATTAGGTAAACGAAATGGCTCTGTTGCAAATATTATTTTAGGACAATATTTTTCGGCTCACATAAATATTCTGGGGATTAGGCAAAAAGTTTTTCCATTCTAAAGAGAAAAAATTTCACATCAACTACCCCTCTTAAGTTTGCTCTAAACAACTTTATGGGTCACATAAAAAAGTTGGGGATAAAATTTTACATAATAGAAAATAAGTTTTCTTTAAAGTGAAAATGAATTTTAAATAGTTTTCAATAAATCAAATTAACCCAGTATTTACGGGCATTGTTAAAATAGAACAACTCTCCTAAGGTCGAGTTGTTTCCAGTTCAACAAGCCTAAAATCACTAGCATAGTTTTTTTCTTTTGCATAATCCCCAAAAAATACATGTGACACAAAGAAACTTTTTTATTTAATTATAATGGTATACTTTTGGATTGAAAGACTGGTATACTTTTCGGGTAACTATTCACCCATAACAGGTGAGAAAGGATTTTTTTCAAATGCTTTCTGAATATTTTCAAGGTATCCGTCCGATAAAGTACGTTTAATTTTGTTTATTATACCCTGGTAATAATTCCTCTAGTTTTAGTACACTATGGTCAGGTAATTTTTCAAGAGTATCCGTAAGCCATTCTCTAGGGTTTATATTATTCATTTTGCAAGTTCCAAAGAAAGAGTATAGCATCGATGCATTTTGAGCTGCCTTATGAGATCCTGCAAAGAGGTAATTTTTTCTTCCAATAGCCAGTGGTCGTATAGCATTTTCGATACGGTTGTTGTCCAATTGAATTCTTCCGTCTTCAAAAATAGTTAGGAACTTGTGGTATTGATTTACAAAATAAGTCATTGCTTTACCAATAGTACTTTTAGGTAATACCTTAAACTGTTCTTCTGTAATCCAATCTTTAATATTTTGGAGTAATGGTTTTATTCTCTCCAATCGTAAATTTTTAATTTTTCCGAAATCTTCTAGAGCGAGTTCCTTAATTTCTCTTTCCTGAAGATATATTTCTCTAAAAATAGCTAATGCTTTTTGAGCTCTTTTTTTATCATTCTTTACTGCATCGTGAAATTTTCTACGCGCATGTACTAAACACCCTGCCAATGTAATATTGGGATCAGCTCCTATATTGTCATATACAGTATATCCATCACACTGTAAATAACCACTATACCCCACAAGAAGTTCTTTAGGTCCGTTTTGTCCACGTCCTTTACGATAATCAAAGAGTACAAGTTTGCTAATGGGATCGTGATAGACCCATTGATACCCTTGATGAGAGCTTCCTTTTTTGTCACTATCCAATACTTTGATAGGGCTTTCATCGGCTTGAATATATCCAGAGCTCAATATTTTTTGTTTCAAAGTATTATATAGTGGTTCTAGTAACTGACAGCATCCAGCCATCCAATCACTAACTGTGCTTTGTGCTAGACTCCATCCAAAATCCCGTTTAAAAATCTGGATTTGACGGTAAAAAGGGAGTCGAGTAGATAAGGGGCATCTCAGCCCCAAATCTCTCACAGAACCCAGCGTGAGTCTCTCGACTCACTGGGCTCTTATCACCCAGT
>CAVYIL010000276.1:0-8040 GCA_963768325.1 uncultured Flavobacteriaceae bacterium
CATTTTTTATATAAAAGGAGTATAGTTGAATTTATTTTGTAAAAACAGAAATGATTTTAAGTGCTTTAATAACTGGTTTGAGTAATGAAAATGTATAAAGAAGATAAAGGGAAATTTTGTTTTTTAAAACAAAGTGGAAACAACTATTTTTTCGTTAAAATCAAAAAAGTTTAAAGTACTTTAGTGATTAATTTTAACAATTGTATTATTGAATTTCATAAAGCACATGATTTATTAAATGTGCCTATTGTCAAAAAAGATATTTTTTTAGGAATATAGAGTTAATTTTATACCAGTTAAATAATTTCAGTGTTAGTCACATTTTTCTTTAATAAGATATATATAAACAGGAAAATGATCACTATACCCTCCTATATAAACTCCATTAGCAAAACTTCTGTAAGGATACCCTTTAAATTTACCTTTAGTGTTTATTAAATAATTATCGTTAAAAACACCTGCTTTGTAATACTGATATGATGAATAATTGCCTATTAGAAAGGATTTAGATAAAATAATTTGGTCGAATAAGTTCCACCGATCTCTTGAGGCTAGTGATCCCACTCCTTTTTTCATAATACTAGCCATTGGATTAAATAATCCTTTTAATTTTACATCTTCTTTTTTACTTTTAGCAGCTAATATTTTTTTTACACTAGAATTATCAGGGTTGTCATTAAGGTCTCCCATGGTAATGATCTTAGCATACGGGTTAATATCAAAAAGAGAGTCTATAATCTTTTTGTTCAAATTTGCAGCTTGGTTTCTTTTGTAACTGCTTCGGTGTTCTCCTCCTCTTCTAGAAGGCCAATGGTTTACTATTATGTGTATCAAATCACCATCTAGATAACCGCTTACTAATAATTGATCTCTTGTATATATTCTTTTTGTTCTATTTTCTTTATCATAAATTAGTAGTTCATGTGTGCTTTTGTTTTTTGGTCTGAACAATTTTTTTTGATATAACAAGGCAACATCAATACCTCTTTTATCGGGTGAGTCAAAGTGAATTATTCCATAATCTTTTGATAAAAGAGAGGGTTCATTTACTAGATCTTCTAAAACTTCTCTATTTTCTATTTCTGCTACTCCAATGATTGCAGGAGTGTTTTTAGTAACTTCTAATCCGATTTCAGAAATTACTTTTGCCATTTTTTTTAATTTGTCTTTATATTTTTTTTCTGTCCAATGATCTTTTCCATCAGGAGTGCGGTCATCATCATATGTTTTAGGATCATTTATAGTATCAAATAGGTTTTCAAGGTTATAAAATGCTATGGTGTTGATCTTATATGTTGATTTATCTTGAGAGTAAAGTATACAGGTGATGTTAATTAAAAAAAAGAATACTAGTAAATGTCTGAGATGCATATTGATTTTGGAATATTATAATTGTTCAAGAAATTAATTTTCATAACCTTATTTGTTTGTCAAAAATATATTTTCTTTAATAGAAAGAGTTCTTTTTTTTAAAAAAGATTCGTGTAGTTAAAAAAAAAGATAAAAGCAAATGTTGGGTTTTAATTATCGTGCTGCATAGATGTATTTAATTTTATAAAATGATCAAGTTTATGTTGTTTTAAAAGTTTTTAAATGTCTGATTTTCAGATAAAAAGTTCTATAATATGGTTGTTTGTTAAATTTATTAATCAATACTATAAGTTATATTTTTTATACGAAAAAACGTACAAAAAATATAATAACCATCTGCAAAAAGCGTATTTATGAAGTGTAAACAGGGGGTTTTACCCCTGTTAAATATTAAATATACATTTGTCAAAAAACAACATGAATCCATTTTTAATGCGTTTAATCCTATCAAAAAAGAGTGCTGCTTTTTGGTTGCTTATTTTTAATTTTTTAACAGTTATATTTTCTCAACAAACTGGGGTTAGGGGAAAGGTTATTGACCACACGACAAAGGAAAATCTTTCTGAAGTCACTATTATTATTAAAGGGACACAATCAAGTACAAAAACAAATATGTTGGGGGAATTTAATTTTTTAAACAGTCATAATTGTTTGGGAGAGCAAATTATTATTATAACCAAAGAGGGCTATGTTACCAAACAACTACCAATAATAATTAGGGAAGGAATTGTCCTGGATCTTGAAATCATAGATCTCGATTATGATACAAATCATGAGCAAATCCAGGTTGGTATGATTAATCTTTCGGAGGATGAGATAAATGGAGATAAAGAGACGTCTTATTTACTATTCGGTTTGCTACAATCTACGAAAGAGGTGTTTTTTAAAGCTGCTGCTTATGACTTTAGTGCTGCATTTTTTCGACCAAGAGGTTTAGGGAGTGAAAACGGAAAAGTTTTGATAAATGGGTTAGAAATGAATAAGTTTTTTAATGGAAGTCCTCAGTGGAGTAACTGGGGTGGGCTTAATGATGTGCAGCGTAATCAACAGTTTTCTATGGGAGTTTCTGCTAATGAATATACTTTTGGAGATTTAGGAGGAGCAACCAACATTATAATGAAAGCTTCTCAGTATTCCAAAGGGGGTAGAGTCTCTTTTGCGACTTCTAATAAAAGTTATACTAATAGATTTATTGTTAGTTATAATTCTGGTTTGATGAAAAATAACTGGGCTTATTCTGTTTGTTTATCTAGAAGGTTTGGAAAAGAAGGTCTTATAAATGGTACTTTTTATGATGCTAATTCAATTTTTATTTCTGTAGAGAAAAAAATAAACGAGAAGCATAGTCTTAATTTTACTGGGTTTTATTCCGCAAACAATAGAGGCAAATCAACCTCGTTGACAGAAGAAGTTTTTAAATTAAAAGGGAAAGCATATAATCCTAATTGGGGTTATCAAAATGGAAAAAAAAGAAACTCAAGAGCAAAAAGTGTCATTGAGCCAGTATTTATGTTTAATCATTATTGGGATATCAATAAAAAAACCAGTTTGCAAACTAGTTTGGCTTTTCAGACAGGTCAAATAAGTGATAGCAGATTGCATAACGGAGGTACTGATTTAATTACCCTAGACAATCAAGAGGCTTACACTGGAGGCGGAAGGAGTAAAGATATAAATCCAGTACACACAAGCAATTTACCTAGTTATTATTTACAAAATCTGGAACCTAATTCCCTTGATTTTCAAAATGCATATTTAGCAGAACAAAATTTGTTACAAGAAGGTCAATTAAACTGGGATAATTTGATTGAAGCCAACCTGCTGAATACTCAATTAGGCAAGAATGCTACTTATATCGTATATGAGGACAGAAAAGAGGATACGGAATGGACAGCAAATACAATTTTAAATAGTCAAATTTTTGATAATATTTCATTTGATGCAGCCATAAATTTCAAATCATTAAATAGTCAAAATTATGCTAAGGTAGCTGATCTTCTAGGCGGAAGTGGTTTTCTGGATATAGATGTATTTGCATTGAATAACAAAGATATAGACTTAAATAGTCAATTAGTCGAACAGGCACAGAGCGATTTAAGAAATCGCAACAGGATTGTTGGAGTTGGGGATAGGTTTAATTATAACTATATAATTTCGGCCAAGAAGGTAAGTGGCTTTTCGCAGCTACAATTTAAGTATGATAAAGTTGATTTTTTCTTTGGAGGAAAACTATCTCAGACTCTTTATCAAAGGAATGGGTTGTATGAGAATGGTTATTTTCCAGAAAACGCATCTATAGGAAAAAGTAAAGAAATCGATTTTATTAATTACGGAATTAAAGGAGGAATTACCTATAAAGTAAATGGTCGTCATATGATAGATGTGCATGGAACTTATTTCACAAAAGCCCCTACTATCAGAAATAGTTTTGCTAATATAAGAAAGAGTAATTCTGGTATTGAAGGGGCAAATGACGAAAAAGTGAAATCTATAGATGTAGGATATAGTTTACGAACACCAATATTTGATATTAGAGTAACGGGATATTATTCTAAAATGGAAGATCTTACTGAGGTTTCATTTTTCTTTTCAGAAACGATATCATTTGACGAGCTGAATGAAACCTCTGGATTTGTACAAGAAAATCTTACAGATATAGGCAAACAATATTTTGGTGCAGAATTAGGTATGCAATATCAAATTACACCAACGATTAAACTTAAAGGAGCTGCTGCGATTGGTCAGTTTACATATTATAATAATCCAAACTTAGAACTTTTTACAGACCAAGGATTGTTTGATTTTGGAAAGGCATATTTGAAGGGGTATAAGTTGTCGAATGGTCCACAAAATGTTGCGCAATTAGGTTTTGAGTATAGTGATCCTGATTTTTGGTGGATAGGAGTAACTTCTAATTATTTTTCTAATGCTTATATAGATATTAGTCCATTTAAGCGAACAGATAATTTTGTTATTGATCCAATTGATGGACAGCCTTTTAATGATTATGACGATACTGTAGCTAGAGAACTCTTAAAACAAGAAAAGTTTAATGATTTCTATTTAGTAAATATTATTGGCGGTAAATCTTGGAGAATTAAAGGCTATTATGTGGGGTTTTTTGCTTCGATCAATAATGTCTTTAATCAAGAATATAAAACAGGAGGCTATGAACAAGTAAGAAAGGCTAATTATAGATCTTCATTAGAAGAATCCTTGCGAGATACACCTGTTTTTGGGTCAAAATATTTTTATGGTTATAGTACTTCGTATTATTTAAACCTTTACCTAAAATTTTAATGATAAATACAACTACAAAACAAGACAAAATGAAGGCAAAAAGATTATTTCAAAATATTAGTTTTTTTATAATTTCATGTTTATGCATAACCTGTGTACAGGATGGAGATTATAATATCCCAACCTTAAACACTGAAGAACCTATTGTAGATGGGACTATCATACAAGTAGATGCTGTATTAGGTGTTTTGGGTCAAAAAACAGTTGAAGAAGGAGTGAACGCCAAAGCCACTTTCCTGAACACTAATAATTATATGGAAGGATATATTGTATCTAGTGATAGATCAGGTAATTTTTTCGAACAATTAATTATACAAGATAAATCGTTAAATCCAACAAGAGGAATTCGATTATTGATAGATGTTAATCCATTATATACCACTTATGAATTTGGACGCAAAGTATTTGTTAAGCTAGATGGTTTGTCTGTAGGGATAGAGAATGGGATGGCTACATTAGGAGTATTGTCTGGAAACAAGGTGCTTAAAGTTCCTTCTTTTCTCCAAAAAGAGGTGTTGATAAGATCCTTGAAAACAGAGGCTATTACACCTTTAGAAGTTTCTATTGAGGATTTTTCTGATAAACTATTGAATTTATATATTAAAATTAACAATGTGCAGTTTACTAGAAGAAGTATTATAGGGAGTGATCCTCTTACTTTTGCAGCAGAACCCTATGATTTATTTAATGGCAATAGAGTTATAGAGAGCTGTGATACTGGAGGTAGATCTATAGTAAGTACCAGTACTTTTTCAAGTTTTAAAGGCTTGAAACTTTCGCATAAACGAGGTAGTTTTGAAGGAATACTCTCTAAAAATTTTTATGGCAATGCGTTTAATTTAATTCTTAATGAACCAACAGGCTTGGTTTTTGATGACACAAACCGATGTGATCCTAATATACTAGTATGTAGTGGTGATAGTGGAGGAAATACTGAAATTTTCAAAGAAAATTTCACAGATTTAAGCGCCAAAAACCTTAAAGATAAAGGCTGGCTTAATACTAATATCTCAGGAGGGGATTTTGATTTTAGAATAGGTAGTTTTAGCGGAAACAAATATGCTGAAATTACAGGTTATGGTTCTAAAGAAAAATATTTTGAGGTTTGGTTGATTACACCAATAATAAACCTAAACTCAACTGTAAATGAAGAATTAAGTTTCGAAATTCAAGCGAGTTATGATAATGGAAATATTTTAACAGCGTTTATTACCAATGCTTTTACAGGAGATGCGACTACAACGGAATGGGTTCAATTAGATGCAATTATCCCTTCAGGTCCATCTGGAGGTTATGGAGACTTTGAGTTAGTAGATCCTATTAATATTTCATGTGTGGAGGGTGATGTAAGGATTGGATTTAGGTACGTTGGTAGCGATCCAAGTACTACTACAAGATATAATATTGATAATATAAAAATTACTGGTGGTAAATAATTGTTTTACCACAAGATATACCTTATACCATTTTTCTTATGAATTTACTGTAAAAGAAAACCCCTTATTTTTTATATATGCGATAGAGAAAAATCAGGCATGGCAGTGCTACGGTTTATTTTTATCTGAAAGCAGATAGGAAAAAGAATGTTTTATTGCAGTAAATTCATGAGAAAAATGGTGTTAAACATGAAATTCGCAACAGATTCGAATAAACTACGTCGTTTCAATCACCAATCTCTTGGCACAATTCTATCAAAACACCATTTGTGCTTTTAGGGTGTATAAAAGCTACTAGTTTGTTGTCTGCGCCTTTTTTAGGTGTTTTGTTAATTATCAAAAAACCTTCTTTCTCTAATCTCTCCAATTCTTTTTCTATATCATCAACATCAAAAGCAATATGATGAATACCCTCTCCCTTTTTGGAAATAAATTTTCCAATAGGTCCATTTTTATCAGTACTAGCCAAAAGCTCAATTTTACTTTCACCCAGTTGAAAAAAAGAAGTAATAACCGCTTCACTTTCTACCACCTCTTGTTTATAAGGAGGGGTTCCTAATAATTTTTCATACAGCACATTAGCTTGATTAATATCCTTAACAGCGATACCTATATGCTCAATTTTATTTATATTTTTCTTCATATTGATTTATTGTACTATGTAGTAAAAATACAAAATAGCATCTATACCGTTACTTTACTCTAATAATATGTATTTTTGCACCAATGGAAACAAACAGACAGAAAAAAATAGCAGGTGTATTACAACGAGACATAGCAGATGTGATACAAAATGCGTTACGTGATGCAGGAATAAAAGGGATTTTGATTTCTGTAACTAAAGTAAGTGTTACTACTGATTTATCAATAGCTAAGGTGTATATGAGCGTTTTTCCACATTTAGAAGGAAAAAAAGTACTACAGGAGATCAATCTTGTTAAATCCCAAATAAAACACCAAGTTGCTCAGCGCACCAAAAATCAGTTACGACGCATGCCAGAGTTGTCCTTTTTTATTGATGACTCTCTAGAATATATTTCTAACATAGAAAAGGCTGTAAAAGGAACAGAAAATCCTATAGAAAACCCTGAATTGCTTGAAAAACGTAAAAAGAAATAATAATTTTGATTTTTTGTGGATTAAGAAGCTCAGAGTATAATTTTTCAAAATTTATATTATAAAACGTAACTATTTAGTCGTTTTTATTAAATATTTCTAAGTATATGGCGTAAAAATCTTTGTTTTATTGATGATTTATAACCAAAACCCTGATTTTAGTGTCATTATTTTATTTTAAAGTTTACAAATTGCTAACTAAAGTAAAAATACAGTTTTTAACACGTTGAAAATAAATAAATTAACTGGGTGAATAGTTACTATAAAACAGTAACTATTAGGTATCTTGGATAGATATAAAATCTCAGTTGTTTACAAATATTATTCTGTTATCTTTATCCTTAAAGCATAAGAAAATTTTGAATTTTTCATTATATATAGCTAAACGATATTTGTTTTCTCCTGGAAGTAACAACGCAATCAATATTATTGCAGGAATAGCTGCTACAGGAGTAATAATAGGGTCAATGGCACTAATAATCGTGTTGTCGGGGTTTTCTGGGCTTAAGGATTTTAGCCTTTTATATACCTCTTATTTTGATCCAGACCTTAAAATTTTCCCTACTACTGGCAAGACCATTACTTTTACAGCATCCCATAAGGAAAAATTATTACATCTAAAGGAAATCGTTTCTTATTCTGAGATTATTGAAGAAAGAGTTATTCTAAAATTTAAGGATAAGCAAATGCCCGCCTTTATCAAAGGGGTTTCTAAGAACTATGATCAAGTAATACATACAGATAGTATTTTGGTATATGGGAGTTGGTTAACGAACAATGATTATCAAGTAGTCTGTGGCAACGGTATTAGTAGAGA
>CAVYIL010000277.1:0-30000 GCA_963768325.1 uncultured Flavobacteriaceae bacterium
TAAGTACATGACAAAAATCGAATCAGGTTTATATTATTTTGATTTACAGGGTTTAACAATGTGGAAGAGATGTAATCTAATCCATATTTGAAAATACTTTTGGACATTCTACCATGCTTTTTAATTTTGATAGGGCAGATTTCGTGTAAATATATTCCAACCTTATAGCACCACACAAAAGCCAACATAACCAGTAATACTAATTTTTCAATACGTTCTATATCTTGCAAATGTGTGTTTTTAATATCAAAACCACTAGACTTCATAGCTTTAAAGCACATTTCAATTTGCCATCTTTGCTTATACTGTTCCAAGGCTACCTCAGGTTTGTTGAATGATACAATGATAAGAAAATCCTGTTTCCCATTTTTGTTATTGAGCTTACATCCAGATAGGTAACAAAGCTGTCCATTAATACGCACAATTTTAGGATAATAAACAAATTCATTGACCTTGTAAGCATTAAACAAATGCCACACCTTAATGGTTTTGTGTTTGTGCGGGAGTTCTACCTTAAAATTATTACGGATACGAATATAGTACCTAATTCCATTTCTGTTCAAGAATTTCAACCAGCTATCCCCAACAAACTCCCTATCTGCTACAATGGATGTAATGACATCCTTACCAAAGAGCCTTATAAAGCGATTTACCAAATCGATACGCTCTTTACTGTTAGAGTTACCACATTTATCAAGCATAGTAAACAATAAAGGAAAGGCAACCCCTTTGTAAACAATCCCTAGCATAAAAATGTTGATATTGGTTTGTCCAAACTTCCAATTGGTTCTATCGATACTCAAAATGAATGTATCCTGTTTAGGTAGTAATCCATAAACAAGACGTGCTATTAAATCCGAATCTAAAGCGTAATCGGCAATAAACCGCTGAATACGTCTTAAAGACGATTTTGAGTTTGCAGAACTCTCAAAGGCATTAGCAAGCTTTTCAAAAGTAACTGTTTGTACTTTACACAACGCTAGGATAAAGTGAGATATAAATTTTATTCTCGCCATATTAATTTTACCTTTAAAATGAGGAGTTAGTACTGAAATTAATTCATTACTTTTGGAGGAAGCATTGGTTTTCTTCATTAGAAAAACAAGTAATATTATTCTTCTAATATACCGAAAACTAATGCTTTTACTTAATGTTTTGACCTTTAATTAATTTATTAATCGATAAGAACTCCCCAATGCTTGAATTCGACATCGCTCAATAAATTAATTATCAATGAATTATATTTTTGTCATGTACTTAGTAGTAAAATATAAAGTTTTTTTAAACTGAATTACAATTTTAGTTGTAAGTATTTTCAAAAAGTACAACTTTTTTTGTTACTATACAATTATACTAGAATGATAGAATTAGCAGGAATTGTTATTTTGGGTATTTTGGCTCAGTGGGTTGCTTGGAAATTTAAAATTCCAGCAATTTTACCATTAATTTTGATAGGGCTATTAGTTGGTCCCATAGCCACTCTTTATACAGAAGATCACACTAAACTTATAGAGCCCATTTGGAACGGTAGTGAAGGATTGTTTCCTGGAGAAAGTTTGTTTTATTTCGTGTCATTAGCTATTGGTATAATTCTTTTTGAAGGAGGTTTGACATTAAGAAAGAGTGAAATACTTAATGTAGGTCCTGTTATTCTAAAACTAATTACGGTTGCTGTAGTTGTTACTTTTTTTGGGGCAGGTTTAGCTGCTCATTTTATATTTGATCTAAGCTGGCCTATATCTTTTTTATTTTCGTCTTTAATAATTGTAACTGGTCCCACAGTAATAACTCCAATTTTAAGAAATATCCCACTTAAAAAAGATGTATCTACTGTTTTAAAATGGGAAGGTATTTTGATAGATCCTATAGGAGCATTGGTAGCTGTGTTAGTTTTTGAATTCATAAGTGTTGACGAAGGACATAATTTTACTAAAAAGGCTTTGATAGAGTTTGGAAAAATTGTCTTATTTGGTTTTACTTTTGGTTTTACTTTTGCTTATGCTTTGTCTTTTGCGATAAAAAAGAAAGTTATTCCACATTATTTACTTAATGTTTTTACGCTAGCAACGGTATTAGGTGTGTTTGTTTTGTCTGACACTTTCGCACATGAATCAGGCTTGCTTTCTGTAGTGGTTATGGGGATGGTATTGGGAAACATTGAGTTACCTAATATTGAAGAATTATTATATTTTAAGGAGTCTCTAAGCGTATTATTAATATCCATTTTATTTATATTACTAGCAGCTAATATCAATATGGAAGATCTTCAATTAATAGTTAATTGGAGAGCTGTTATACTTTTTGCCGTAGTAGTTTTTATAGTAAGACCGATAGGTGTGTTTTTGAGTTCTAGAGGTTCGGGGCTTAAGATTAATGAAAAACTTTTTATCAGTTGGGTTGGTCCAAGAGGAATAGTGGCGGCAGGGATAGCTTCATTATTTGGGTTAAAATTAAACAAAATTAATGAGCCAGATGCAGAATATATTACTCCGTTGGTGTTTATGATAGTTTTAGGGACTGTTTTGCTTAATGCAACAACGGCAAGATTGTTTTCTAGGCTTGTAGGTGTTTATCTTGAAAAATCTAAAGGGATATTGATAATAGGAGCGTCTAAGATATCTAGATTGATAGGTGTTTATCTTAAAAGCAACAACCAACATGTAATATTAATTGATAGCAATAGAGAAAACATAAAAAAAGCAAAAAGCTTAGGTCTCGAAGCGTTAGAGGGGAATGTTTATAACGATCAGTTAGAACATAATATAGAGTTAAATAATGTTGGTTTTTTGATGGCTTTAACTGCTAATAGTGATATTAATAAATATGCAATAGATAAGTTTAAAGATCAATTTGGAGAAAACGGTTCTTTTAGATTAATAACTTCGGAGGAAATGAATGATCCTGAAAACAATCCGCACGAAGGATTGTTTTCTAATACAGATGATTATTATAGGTTGATAGATCTTGCAGAGAAATATCCAGGGATTATGGAAATTAAGATTAATGGTAGTAAACATTATAAAAAATTGATAAGCATTACAAAAAACGATAAAGATATCATTCCTCTTTTTATAAGGGAGTCAGACAGTAATATTAAGATTATTTCATCGTATAATGATATAGATGATCAAATAGAAGAAGAAAGTTATTTAGCATATATAGGTAAACCGTTTGATATAGAGGTTTTGGATTTTTAATCTAAAAAAGAAGCGTTTATTTGTTAGGTTTAGATCAAAGGCTATCAGAAGCTAAAAAAAAAGAATTACAATCGTTTTCGTATAATTTTTTAAATACTTTAGTAAAGTAATTGGCTAAATAAAATTATTTTCGTTGGTAAATATATAATTTTACGAGATGAAGACAATTAACGATTTTAATTTTGAAAATAAAAAAGCATTAATCCGTGTAGATTTTAATGTTCCCTTAGACGAAAATTCTGAAATAACAGATGACTCAAGAATTCAAGCAGCCAAACCCACAATAATTAAAGTTTTAGAGGATGGAGGAAGTGCTATTTTGATGTCCCATTTGGGGAGACCAGAAGGAGTACAGGATAAATATTCATTGCGCCATATAATTGATGCGGTATCTAACATAATAGGGGTGCAAGTTAAGTTTGTCCCGAATTGTATCGGGTCTGAAGTAGAAGAGGTTGTTAGTCAATTAAACCCAGGAGAAGTATTGTTGTTAGAGAATCTTAGATTTCATCCCGAAGAGACAAAAGGAAGTGTTGAATTTGCTAAACAGCTATCTAAGTTAGGAGATGTTTATATTAACGATGCTTTTGGGGCTGCACACAGAGCTCATGCTTCAACCACTATTATAACTCAGTTTTTTCCAGAAAACAAATGTTTTGGGGATTTATTGACTAAAGAAATAGAAAGTATAAACGCAGTTTTAAAAACAGGAAAAAAACCGGTAACTGCTGTTTTGGGAGGATCAAAGGTGTCGTCTAAAATAACGATAATAGAGAATATACTAGATAAAATTGATCACCTAATTATAGGGGGTGGAATGACTTATACTTTTATTAAAGCACAAGGAGGAGAAATTGGAGACTCTATTTGTGAGGATGATAAATTAGAATTGGCGATGGACATTCTTAAAAAAGCGTCTGAAAAAGGTGTTCAAGTTCATCTCCCTGTAGATGTAATGGGAGCAGATAGATTCGATAATAATGCCAATACTAAAATAATTCCTGTAGATAAAATTCCGTTTGGATGGCAAGGATTAGATGTGGGGCCTCAAACAATAAAAAATTTCCATGAAATTATATTAAATTCTAAAACAATCTTGTGGAATGGACCTTTAGGGGTTTTTGAAATGGAGAATTTTGCTAAAGGTACGATGGCATTAGGGTTGTCTATAGCGGAGTCAACCATTAATGGTGCGTTTTCTCTTGTAGGTGGAGGAGACTCTGTAGCGGCAGTAAAACAATTTGGGTTAGTGAATAAAATGAGCTATGTTTCTACAGGTGGAGGAGCTATGTTAGAAAGCTTAGAAGGAAAAACGCTTCCAGGTATTGTGGCTATTTCTAATTAACACTATTTTTCCTATGAATTTACTGTAAAAAAACAAGGCGTTTTCTTTTACAGTAAATTCATAGGAAAAATAGTATAATACATTAACTAAAGGAAGTGATAAAAATGGTTTTGTTGCAAATTTTATTTCTCTCATAGAATATGTTTATAAGGGCATAAATTAGTTTGTTTTTTTAGATAATAAATCCTTATTATTGAGCTTATGGAAGCAGGTTTTAATGGTGAAGTTTTTAAAACATTTCTATAGCAAATGATTAAACATAGTAAGAAAAAAATATTTTTCATTACAGATAACCATCCATCTCATAAAACCAAAAAACGCAATCGGTGGTTAGAAGAAAACAAAGAAAAAATGGAAGTGTTTTTTATTCCTCCCTATTCTCCCGAGCTCAACCCGCAGGAATACGTGAACCAAGATTTAAAAACTAATATTGTTGGAAAAAAAAGAGCCGTCAACAAAGAACAACTCAAAGGAAAGATCAACGATTTTATGAACAAAAGGAGAGCTAACAAACCCCAAGTAATAAAATATTTCCATCATAAGTGCGCCAGATATGCTATGTAAAGATTGTATACAAACTAATTTACCTAACGATTAATAATTTTGGTTATGTTTGTAAAATGAAACTTACAGATACCCATACCCATATATATAGTGAATCTTTTGCTGAGGATCAAGATGAAATGATGAATAGAGCTATTGGCGCAGGTGTAGAGCGTTTTTTTGTGCCCGCAATAGATTCGACATACACTCCCTTAATGTACGAAATTGAGAAAAAATATCCAGATAAGGTGTTTTTGATGATGGGGTTGCATCCTACGTATGTGAAAGAAAATTATAGAGAAGAATTAGATCATGTAGAAGAAGAATTAAAAAAACGTTTTGAATTAAACTCGAATAAAAGATTTTATGCAATAGGAGAAATAGGGATAGATTTATTTTGGGATAAAACATATATAAAGGAACAACAAGAAGCCTTTAGGTATCAGATTAAGTTGGCTAAAAAACTAAAATTACCAATTGTAATTCACTGTCGTGATGCTTTTAGTGAGATTTTTGAAATATTAGAATCAGAAAAAGGAGATGATTTATTTGGGGTTTTCCATTGCTTTACAGGAACTATCGAAGATGCTTATAAGGCCATCGGTTATAATATGAAGTTAGGGATAGGAGGAGTAGTTACTTTTAAAAATGGAAAAATAGACACGTTCCTAGGTCAGATTCCATTAAGTAATATAGTTTTGGAAACAGACTCACCATATTTAGCTCCTGCTCCTTATAGAGGAAAACGAAATGAAAGTTCCTACCTTATAAAGATATTAGAAAAACTAGTTGATATTTATCAATTACCAATAGAAGAAATAGCCGCAATCACTACAGCCAATTCTAAAGAGATATTTGGGGTATAGGTAAATCCAGTGTAATTATTTTTTTGTTCATTTGCTGCAGTTAAATATTATTTATAATTATGAGTGCTTCGCCAAAGATATTGCTAATTTATACAGGGGGTACGATTGGAATGATCAAAGATTTTGAGACAGGAGCATTAGTAGCTTTTGATTTTGATGAATTGTTATTAAAAATCCCAGAACTTAAATTGTTAGATTGTACAATCGAAACGGTCAGTTTTGGAGAACCCATAGATTCTTCAGATATGGATGTTCTGAGATGGAAAGACTTGGGGGATCTAATTTATCAGTCTTTTGATAAGTTTGATGGGTTTGTAGTTTTACACGGTAGTGATACAATGTCATACACCGCCTCTGCTATTAGTTTTATGTTTGAGAATTTAAGTAAACCAATAATTTTTACAGGTTCGCAATTACCTATTGGCGATCTGAGAACAGATGCTAAAGAAAACCTGATAACAGCAGTTCAGATAGCGGCTTTACAAGAAAATGGTAAGCCAGTAATAACAGAAGTAGGATTGTATTTTGAATATAAATTATTAAGAGCTAATAGAACAACAAAGATAAATGCAGAGCATTTTAAAGCGTTTCAGTCCTTAAATTACCCTACGTTAGTGGAATCTGGGGTGCATCTTAAAGTTAATAAGGCTTTTTTGAAAACTGTTGATGGCAATAAGGAATTGGTGTATCATACAGATTTTAATAATAATGTATTTATAGTTAAAATGTTTCCTGGATTAAGCGAAAGTATATTAAAGAGTGTTTTTTCTTCCTCTATAATAGAAGGAGTAATTATTGAAACATATGGGTCAGGTAATACAACAACAAAAAAATGGTTTATAGATATTGTTTCGGATCTTATAAATAGAGGTATACCAGTAGTGAATGTAACGCAATGTGCAGGCGGTAGTGTAGAAATGGGTAAGTATGGAACTAGTGTTTTGTTAAAAAAAGCAGGTGTTATTTCAGGAAAAGACATCACAACAGAGGCGGCATTAGCTAAAATGATGTTTCTTTTAGGAAAAAAATATTCACTTAAAGTATTTAAAACCATATATGAAGCTCCATTAAGAGGTGAAATGACAGAAAATTAACGTGTTAAATTTCACTACGTGATTTTTTTTTTGTTATTTGCTCCTCCAAAATTTTTGGAGATTTTTTATAGAGAGGTGGCCGAGTGGTCGAAGGCGCACGCCTGGAAAGTGTGTATACGTCAAAAGCGTATCGAGGGTTCGAATCCCTTCCTCTCTGCATTATTCCTAAAAATTTAATATTTTTTGTAATATTTTTTTATCTTTAACCCTTTAATTAATTAAAATAAAGAATCAGCGTAATGAAAAGACTATTTTCTATTCTGGCAATCGCAACAGTAATGGCTTTTGGAAATATACAAGCAGCCACTGTACCTTCCCAGTTATTCACAGCAAATGTGCAATTGTTTATTGCACCGTTAACTTTAACAACAGTACAGGACAAAGGAACTTCTGATTCTGGTAAAGAAGAGTTAACCTTTCATCAAGAACTTAAAAAACGTTTTATAGAGGGGGGTCCAGAGTTTATGGGGATCGTGCTTTTGTGTTTAATTCTAGGGCTTGCTATTGCAATTGAAAGAATTATCTTTTTAAATTTATCTACAACAAACACTAAGAAATTACAAAAGAATGTTGAAGAAGCATTAAATAGTGGTGGAGTTAATGCTGCTAAAGATGTGTGTAGAAACACAAAAGGACCAGTAGCTTCTATTTATTATCAAGGTCTTGATAGAGCTGATGAAAGTATTGATGCAGCTGAAAAAGCAGTTGTTGCTTACGGAGGTGTTCAAATGGGACAACTAGAAAAAAATGTATCTTGGGTATCTTTGTTCATTGCTCTAGCGCCAATGCTTGGGTTTATGGGAACGGTAATAGGAATGATCCAAGCATTTGATAAAATTGAAGCAGCAGGAGATATGCAGCCTTCATTAGTGGCAGGAGGTATCAAAGTAGCACTTCTTACAACAGTATTTGGACTTATTGTAGCTATTATATTACAGATATTTTATAACTATATTGTGGCTAAAATTGATAGTATCGTAAATGATATGGAAGATGCTTCTATAACTTTGATCGATATGTTAGTAGCTTACAAGAACAAAAAATAATATTTATTTTCTGTTAAATAGTATCGTTTATTAATAATTATATAATGTTAAAAAATGATATTATTATTTATCTGGAATTATAAATAAGTATTCCAAATTTAAAAAATTAGTCAAATGAAAATTTCAAAAATATTATCTTACGTCGTACTAGCATTAGGGATTTTAGGAGGTATCTTATGGTTTATGATGGGAAGTACAATAAGTAAGCTTATGGATGAGAACGGTGTTTCTGAAGCTCGTGAGCTTCCTTTAGAATTAACATCGTCTGCAATTAACCCTTTATACTATCTTACTTGGATTATAGTTGTTATGGTACTTATAGCAACATTTATCACAGTGGTTTCTGCTTTAGGGAAAAATCCTGCAGGGCTCAAAGAAACTTTAATAGGTATTGTAGTCTTTATCGTTATTGTGGGGATAGGATATGCCATGGCAGACGGTGTAGATACTCAGTTAAAGGATGGAGGAATGTTATCAGCAAGTGGATCTAAATGGATAGGAGCAGGATTATATTCTTTTTATATTCTTGCCTTCTTTGCAGTAGGTTTAATGGTGGTATCTGGCGTAAAAAAATTAATAGGTAAATAATATGGCAAAGAGATCAGCACCAGAAGTTAATGCAGGATCTATGGCGGATATTGCATTTTTACTTCTTATATTCTTCTTGGTTACAACGACCATAGAAACAGATAGCGGTATTAGTCGTAAACTTCCACCACCATTGGATGAAACAGTGGAGCCACCGATTCTTAAGCAAAAAAACATTTTTGTTGTTGAATTGAATAAGAATAATGACTTATTGGTAGAAGAAGCTCCAATGGAGTTAAAGGATTTAAGAGCAGCAGCTGTTGCGTTTTTAGATAACGGAGCTGGACAAGGAGAAGATGCTTGTGGATATTGCCGAGGAGCAAAGGATCCTACATCTTCTGATAATCCAGATAAAGCAGTTATCTCTTTGCGTAACAATAGAGAAACTAGTTATGCAACATATATCGCAGTACAGAATGAGTTAGTTGCGGCTTATACAGAATTGCGTAACAGAGAGGCACAACGTTTATTTCAGAAAACTTTCGTTCAGATGGAGAAAGATCTTAAGGATGTGAATTATTCTGGAAATAAAAGTACTTTGAAAGAACAAATCAAAAAGGTTCAATTATTGTTCCCTGAAAAACTTTCTGAGGCCGAGCCAAAGAAATAATTAATAACATAAACAGAATATTGTATGTCTAAGTTTAAAAAACAAAAGAGTGGTGAATTGCCAGCAATTTCCACAGCATCTTTACCAGATATCGTATTTATGTTGTTATTTTTCTTTATGGTAGCAACAGTGATGCGTCAAAACACGTTAATGATTGAAAATAAATTACCAATTGCAGATCAGATTGAAAAACTGGATAAAAAAGATTTGGTAATGTATATTTATGCTGGTAAGCCTAGTTCTAGATATGTTTCTAGCGCAGGTAATCAAGCTAGGATTCAGCTTAATGATAAATTTGCTGAAGTATCCGATATTGCTCCATTTATTTTAGCAGAAAGAGCTGCTAAAAGAGAGGAGTTAGTTCCGTTTCTAACTACAGCTTTAAAAGTTGACGGAGAAACTAATATGGGACTTGTTGGGGATATTAAAAAAGAGTTAAGAGAAGTTTTAGCTTTAAAGATTAACTATACCACCCGAAAAGGTGATGCTAAGGATAATCTTAAATAACAACAAAGAAAAAAAATCTGTTAAACTATAAAAAACCTACCATTTTATACTGGTAGGTTTTTTTATATAACTATTATAAAGTGAGTCTTAAAATATTTTTAAAGGCTTCGTGATAATGATACCATTTTCCTTATAAATTTACCGCGATAAAACATTCTTTTTTTCTATCTGCTTCTAGATAAAAATAATCCATTGCTCTGCTATGCTTGATTTTCCTCTATCGCATATATAAAGAAAAAAGGTATTTTCTTTTACGGTAAACTCGTAAGGAAAATGGTGTGGTTTTTTATATTGAAGTGATGTAAACCATTTCATGCAGTTGTTTTTTTTTGAATTAAACTCTCATTTGTTTAACTATGATATATTATTTGAAGAAATAAATTTATTTTAGTAGCCTGTATGAAAAAAATAATTTTATTTTTTAGTTGTTGTTTCTTTTCGTTTTGTTCTATCGGGCAAGAGTTTCAACTCAATGAAAAAACGGAAGAGGTTCTGGATACATTATATCGAGAAGATCAATTCTATGTGGGTTTTACATTCAATCTTCTACTAAATAGACCAAGAGGAATTAATTCAACGGGGTTTTCTGGAGGTTTGCATATAGGCTTTATCAGAGATATGCCGATTAATAAAAAACGTAATTTTTCCATGGGATTGGGATTGGGTTACTCTATTAATACATATGGTCAAAATTTGTTTATTGGGGAAGAAGAAAACACAGAGGTAACAATATTTAGTAGTTTAAAAAACATAGATTTTGAAACTAATCGATTTGTCACTCATTTGATAGAGGCTCCATTGGAAATAAGATGGCGCACTTCTACACCTGCAAATCATAAGTTTTGGAGAGTATATACGGGTGTTAAGATTGGTTATTTGTATTATTTTGGGTCTAATTATAAGCAATTACCAAATATTCAAATACAACAAACTAAAATTGATGAATTAAATAGGTTGCGTATTGGGGCTACTTTTACTTTTGGATGGAACACATTTAATTTTCATATCTATTATGGGCTTAATCCGTTGTTTAATAAAGACGCAAAAATTAATAATGAAGAAAATGTGGGGTTAAAAATTGTTAAAATTGGATTGAAATTCTATGTTTTATAACCAGAAGTTTATTAATGTTAACTGTGGGATAATGCCGATTAGTAAACCTAATAATAATTCTAGATAAGTGTGTGCTTTATGATGTAGTCTAGATGTAGCTAAAAGACCATTTACGATTATCAATATTGCTATCAATAAGGTTAAATTTATCCCAAAATGGATGCTTAGTGTTATTATAAACATGGTTACACTTCCTGTTCCTAACATGTGTAGACTTATTTTTATTGAAAAGAAAACCATAAATAAAGCGCTCAATGTAGAGAATAAAATTCCTAAAATAAAAAAATATAATTCAGGAAAATTATTTATATCAATCATTGTCTTGATTACTAGTAGTAATAAGAAAGAATGTAGCATTAAGGGGATTTTACGTTGTTTTACTTTTTCTAGGTGAATAGAGGATATTATTCTTGTTGTTTTAAGAAAAAAAAATAAAACTATAGGGATTAGGACTGTTACTATAGTTAGTCCAAAAATTTTTGATTCAATAATATTTACAGGTATAAATCTGGGAGATATACTTAAATAGATTATTGAACCTAATAAAGGCATCAATATTGGGTGTAATAGATAGGTAATACTTTTTAATAAAAAGTTCATTAAATTTTTTTTCGGAGTCTAGCTACTGGAATCTCTAGCTGTTCTCTATATTTGGCGATAGTTCTACGGGCAATAGGATACCCTTTTTCTAATAATATTTTTGCTAGTTTATCGTCTGTTAGGGGTTTTTTCTTGTCTTCTTCTCCTATTGTTATTTCTAGTATTTTCTTAATTTCTCTGGTAGAAACCTCTTCTCCTTGATCATTGGTCATGGACTCTGAGAAAAACTCTTTGATTAATTTGGTGCCGTATGGAGTGTCTACGTATTTACTGTTTGCCACCCGAGATACTGTACTAACATCCATTTCGATTTCATCTGCAATATCTTTAAGTATCATAGGTTTTAGGCTACGTTCGTCACCGTTTAAAAAATATTTTTTTTGATAATGCATGATTGCACTCATTGTGATAAAAAGAGTTTGTTGTCTTTGTTTAACGGCTTCAATAAACCATTTTGCAGAATCAAGTTTTTGTTTGATAAACATTACTGCGTCTTTCTGTGACTTAGATTTCTCTTTGCTGGCCTTATATCCTTGTAGCATGTTATTATACTCTCTAGAAACGTGTAATTCTGGTGCATTTCGACCGTTAAGGGTGAGTTCTAGCTCTCCATCTATAATTTTGATAGAGAAATCAGGAACTACGTGCTCTATTATTTTATTGTTTCCAGCAAAAGCGCCTCCAGGTTTGGGGTTAAGGTTTTCTATTTCGGTAATAGCATTTTTTAAATCTTCCTCAGTAATGTCAAATTTCAACAACAGTTTGTCATAGTGCTTTTTGATAAAATGATCAAAGGTGTTTTTTAAAATTTCAGAGGCTAATTTTATAGGAATTGTTATTTCTTTTCTTTTTAATTGGATAAGAAGACATTCTTGTAAGCTTCTGGCACCTACTCCGGCAGGATCCAACTGATGGACAATATCGAGTATTTTTTCTATTTTTTTTTCGGTAGTGAATACATTTTGTATAAATGCTAGGTCATCCATTATGTCGGATAAGGATCTTCTGATATAGCCGCTTTCATCGATGCTTCCGACGAGAAACTCTGCTATTTCTCGCTCCTCTTCATTTAATCTATAGGTATTTAATTGATTGGTTAGGTGTTGATGAAATGATGTTCCAGATGCATAGGGGGTATTTTTTTCTTCATCATCAGAACTGTAATTGTTAGTGTTTAGTCTATAACTGGGTATTTCATCATCACTAAGATATTCATCAATATTTATTTCGGTTTCAATGGTTTCGGTGCCATAATCCTCATCGGTATCATTGTCATTACTAAAGTTTTCCTCATAATCTTCAGCTTTTTCTTTACCACTATCTAAAGCAGGGTTTTCTTCCATTTCCTGTTTCAATCGTTGTTCAAATGCTTGTGTAGGCAGTTGTATCAACTTCATTAATTGAATTTGTTGAGGAGATAGTTTTTGAGATAGTTTAAAATTTAATTGTTGCTTTAGCATAAAATATAAAAGTTCTTACTCTAACAAAAATAGGGAAAAAAGGTATGATGTTAGCTATTATTCCGTTAAAAGTATTTATAATTGAAATGCTATTAAAAGGATAAATTATTATTCAAGACTTGAATTTGATAACGTTTTTTGTTCCTTATATATTTTGTCAGACAATTGATTTATTTTAAAAACTCTATTCCTTAAGGCATAAAATAGTACAATCTTATGTAATTTTATAAAATGAAATATTTAGTAAACAGATTATTAAAAACCATATTAGTTTATTTGTCGTCTATTGGTTGTGTGCCTAATGACAAGAAGAATGATGCAAAAGACATTATTGAAGATAAAATTAGGCATGTCGTTCTTTTTAAATATAAAAATGAGGTTACTCAATTGCAAAAGGATAAGGTTATCAACGATTTTGTTAAATTAAAAGACTCTAAGAGAAATGGGAAAAAATATATTTGTTCTATTGAGTATGGTTTTCCTAATAGTAAGGAAGAACTGGATAGAGGTTATGAAATAGCTTTTATTGTAACTTTTAAAAATATTGAGGATAGGGATTATTATGTGGGGAGACCCCATTTAACTAAAGAGGGTACTTTTGATCTTGGACATGATCAATTCAAAAAAGACGTAAGGAGTCTTTTAGATATTTCTGAGGGGACAAGTGATAATACTACGGGTGTTCTTGTTTATGATTTTGTAATAAAATATTAATTGATTATCAAATTCAATCTCCTTTTTCCATAACTAAGAAAGGTAGAAATGGATAAAGGAGAAATGAATATTAATCTAGTTGAATCTATATAAAATATTGTAGGGAAAATATTTACTTTGTAGTAGATGGACAAATAAAATCAGAAGTTTGAATACCTATTTCTTTAATGGCCTTAAACCCACCATTTATATCTATTAAATTATGAATTCCTCTGCTTTTTAATATAGAAGCGGCAATTACAGATCGGTACCCTCCAGCACAATGTAAGTAAAAGTCCTTGTCTTTAGGGAAATCAGTTAAATAGTTATTAATAAAATCTAAGGGTGAATTTTTAGCGTCAACAATATGTTCTGCATTATATTCAGTCTCTTTACGCACATCAAATACGGGGATGTTAGTGGTGGTGTCCAAAATATTTTTAAATTCAGACGCAGGTATAGACGTTAAGGTATCATATTCTCTATTGCTTTTTTTCCAAGCCTCAAAACCGCCTTCTAAATATCCAATAGTATTGTCAAAACCAACACGCGATAACCTGGTTATTGTTTCCTCTATTCTATCTTTAGGGGTTACCAATAATATTTTTTGTTCGACATCTGCAATTAAAGTACCAACCCAAGGGGCAAATCCACCATCGATTCCGATAAAAATTGATCTTGGAATGTGTCCTTTTATATAATCACTTTGATGCCTTACATCTAAAATAATAGCATCTGTACTATTAGCTAGAGTATCGAATTCATCGGGTGAAAAAGGTTTAGTTCCTTTCTCTATTACTTTATTTATATCATTATAGCCCTCCTTGTTCATTTTTACATTTAAGGGGAAATAGGATGGGGGAGGTAATAACCCATCAGTAACTTCTTTTACAAACTCTTCTTTTGTCATATTAGACCTAAGAGCATAATTCATTTTTTTCTGATTGCCGAGAGTGTCTACAGTTTCTTTCATCATGTTTTTACCACAGGCAGAACCAGCACCGTGCGCCGGATATACTATCACATGGTCAGCAAGTGGCATAATCTTATTACGTAAGCTATCAAATAAAATTTCAGCTAATTGCTCTTGAGTTAAATGGGCGGCTTTCTGTGCTAAATCAGGACGTCCTACGTCTCCCAAAAATAATGTGTCCCCACTAAAAATAGCGTGGTCAACACCGTTTTCATTTTTAAGTAGATATGTAGTGCTTTCCATTGTATGACCAGGAGTATGCAAGGCTGTAATAGTGATATTACCTAGCTTAAATTCTTGTCCATCTGTAGCGATAGTTGCTTTAAACAAAGGATTAGCATTTGGTCCGTAAATGATGTCGGCTCCTGTTTCTTTGGCTAATGTGACATGACCACTCACAAAATCTGCATGAAAATGTGTTTCAAAAATATATTTTATTTTGGCGTTGTTATTTTTTGCTTTTTCAATATAGGGTTTTACCTCTCTAAGTGGGTCAATAATGGCAACCTCTCCATTACTTTCAATGTAATATGCGCCTTGGGCGAGACATCCTGTATATATTTGTTCAATTTTCATAAGACTCTGATTTAGTCAATTTTATAAGTGAGGAGTTGTGCTTTCTTAAGAAGAAGCTCTTCAAAAATACTATAATAATTTTAGCTAGCATCAAAATTAAGAAAAATTTGAGGTATGAGTTTACATTTACTATTAGGTTATCAAAGTAAATTTTTTAGATAAGCTTTACGCGTACTTTTTTCTTTTTAAGTCTATTGTTATCAAGTTTTAGGAGTAAAGGATTTAATTTAGAAACATTTACAGCAACAAAGGCGCAATCTTGTTTGAGTTCGATCATGCCGATTTGGTCTTTATTAAGGTTTCCTTGCTTAAAAAGCAAACCCACAATATCTCCTTTAGAAATCTTGTCCTTTCTGCCTCCTGAAATAAATAAAGTTTTCCAATTGGATGCTGTTGGGGTAGGAGCTTCTTTTAATTCTATAATCTCAGAATCAACGATAAATTCAGGTAGTTCTTCTTTTTCCCATTTTATAATATAGGCAGTACCTTCATTATGCATTCTAGCTGTTCTCCCATTGCGATGCGTGAATTCTTCTTTTTTTAAAGGAAGGTGATAATGAATAATAAATTTTAATTTAGGAATATCTATTCCTCTGGCAGCTAAATCTGTAGCTATAATAAGTTGATGTGTGTTATTCCTAAATTTAAGCAAAGCTCTTTCTCTATCTTTTTGTTCCATACCTCCATAAAAACAACCATGACTGATATTATTTTTAGTAAGAAATTCACTTACTCGTTGAATCGTATCTTTAAAATTACAAAAAACAATACCTGGTTGATTACCTATATGGCAAAGTATTTTTACTAAGGTCTGTAGTTTATCTTTTTCAGGTGACAGAATAGTTTTTAGTTGTAATTTAGAAGTTTCTTCACCTAGATAATCAATATAGATAGGTTTAGTTAATCCGACAAAACTAGGGATTTCTACTCCTTGTGTGGCTGAAGTTAGTATACGTTTTTTGATAGTGGGTAAAGATGATATAATCTCTAACATTTCGGTTTCAAAACCTATTTCTAGAGATTTGTCAAATTCATCAAGTATTAACGTATCTATTTGGTTAACAGAAAAAGTACCTCTTCTTATATGATCTGCTATTCTACCAGGTGTGCCGATAAGAATCGCAGGTGTATGTTTTAAATCTAATTTGTCTTTAGAAAAAGCCCGACCACCATAAACAGCATTTGTTTTATAGCCTGTTCCCATTTCTCTTGTAACTTGTTCGATTTGGATAGCTAATTCTCTGGAAGGAACAAGTATAAGCACTTGGATTTCTGTGGACTTTTGGTCTAGTTCAGCTATTACGGGTAACAAGAATGCTAATGTTTTTCCTGTTCCAGTCGGAGAAAGCAATATAGTGTCTGAGGTGGAATGAATGGCTAATTTAGCCTCTTCTTGCATGGGATTAAGTTTTTCAATACCCAATTTTTGCAAAATGTTCTTTTGATTTTTAATAGTAGTTGACATGGTACAAAGGTACATTTTATTGAAAAATAGAAATATTATTATTTTGAGATTGTATAAAAAAGATTGTTTACTAATTTATAGATGAAATATTGAAAATTTATTCCCTTAATTATTTTAAAAAAATACGAACTTAAAATAATACCTAGTAAATCAAAAATATAGTTAATTGATCGTGTGTTTTGGTTAAAGAGAATTAATTAGTGGAACGAAATTATGGATATCTGTATTTTTTATGTTAATTTCATATGTTTAAAACTCATTTTTTAAAAAAAAACTCAACCAACTTAAAATCAAAAAAATGCACACATCATCACTCACAAGAATGCAATTTTCACTCTTTTGTATTCTCTTTCTTTTTTTAAATATACATATAATTAGGGCACAGGAAAAACATTATAGAGTAACTTTTAGAGTAAATAAGAGTGAATTGGAGTCTTTGAGAGAGAAAGGACTAGAAATGGATCATTTTTATTATGAAAATGGAAAAGTCATTGCAGAAATTTCCAAAAGTGATCTTACTTTATTGAAAAAAAATAATGTTCAACTAAAAATTAATATCCGAAATCTCGAAAAAAGAATTCCAAGAATAAATAAAAGAATAGATAAAAAAGCTTCTAAAAAAACGCTAAAATCCAAGACGCAGGAGATACCTACTCCCAATAATTTTGCATTAGGGAGTATGGGAGGGTTTTATACTATTGATGAGGCTTTGTCAACTTTGGATAAAATGCAGCAACTGTATCCTGAATTGATAACTGTTAAATCTACCATTGGAAATTCTATTTTGGGGCAACCTATTTATATGGTAAAAATTAGTGATAATGCAGATGTAGATGAGGCAGAAGATGAGTTGCTTTTTACGGCAGTACATCATGCGAGAGAACCTATGGGTCTTACCCAGTTGGTGTATTATATGTGGTATTTACTAGAGAATTATGATTCTGATGAAGAAATTAAAACACTTGTTGATCATACAGAATTATATTTTATACCAATAGTAAATCCTGATGGATATGCATATAATCAACAGACAAACCCAAATGGGGGAGGATATTGGCGCAAAAATAGGCGTGATAATGGAGGTTCTTTTGGTGTCGACCTAAATCGTAATTATGGCTATAAATGGGGAACGAATAGTGGATCTTCTTCTAATCCTAATAATAACACATATCATGGTACAGCGGGATTTTCTGAACCAGAGACACAGTCTGTACGAGATTTTAGTAATCAGCACCAATTTATAGCCACGCTTAACTATCACGCGTATAGTAATCTATTAATTCACCCGTGGGGATATAGTTCTAATACCTATACACCCGACCAAGATACATTTGTAACCATGTGTAATTACATGACCGAAGAGAATTCATATGCATTCGGAACTCCTAACCAAACTGTAGGGTATACGGCAACAGGAAGTTCTGATGACTGGCTGTATGGAGAACAATCTTCTAAGCCTAAAGCACTATCTATGAGTCCTGAAGTAGGATCCTCGAATGATGGATTTTGGCCTGCAACCAGTAGAATTGTCCCTTTGTGTAATGAGGCTTTTCCTATGAATATTAAGCTAACTAGAATGGTAGCTAAATATGCAAAAGTTGTTCCTGTAGATACGGATCAAACTACTAATACAACATCTGGATCGGTAGATTTTTTAATAAAAAGGTTTAGCCTAAATCAGTCTAGATGGACTGTAACACTATCATCCAATTCTCCCTATCTTTCTTTTACAGGACAAGCTATACAATATGATAATTTAGAATTGTTAGAAACCAAAACCGGAAGTATTGAATTTGAGTTAGCTTCTAATACGTCATTTGGTACTATAATCCCAATGACATTAACAGTTAATAATGGTACTTGGGAGTATGTTAAAAAGGTAAACATTAAATATACAGGAGGGAGTGATACACAAGCGCCTTCTGTGCCAACTGGATTGGTCGCTTCTAATATTACATCAACTTCATTAACTATTTTTTGGAAACCCTCATCTGATAATATAGGAGTTTCTGGATATGAAGTATATCTAGGAAATCACATTGTTAGCACAGTATCAGATACTATAACGAATATATCGGGGTTGATAACAAATACAGTTTATCAATTTAGAATAAGATCTAAGGATTTAGTAGGTAATATATCAGGTTTTAGTAACAGTATTAGTGTAGCCACTACAGATGAAAATGTGTCTTATTGTCTTGCTAACGGAAATAAATCTTCTGATGAATATATCAGTAATGTAAAGTTAGGAACTATTAATAATGAATCTATAGCGAGTAGTGAAGGGTATAGCGATTTTACATCCATGTCAACATTCCTTGAGGCAGGAGCTTCTCATACGATTACGATAACACCAGCTTGGAGCGCAACTGTTTATAAAGAAGCTTATGGTGTTTGGATAGATTATAATAAAGATGGAGATTTTGAAGACACTGATGAATTAGTGTGGGTCAAAAAAGCATCAAGAATTCAACCTGTGATTGGTGAATTTATAGTTCCGATTACAGCGGTAACAGGAAATACAAGGATGCGTGTGATAATGAGATATAGAAAAACTCCTAGTTCTTGTGGAACTTTTGATTATGGAGAAGTAGAGGATTATACTGTTGTAATCGGCGAGTCTAAAACCAATATAGAAAAGTTGAATTATGTTATAAAACCAATTGCTTATAACCTTAAAGATAATTCTTTGGTGTTTACAGATAATATTGATACAGGTGGTGATAATAAGGTTTATAATGGTATTAAGGGCGAAAGAAAATTAAGCGCTTTAGATGAAAATAGTGTGATTAAAGTTTTTCCAAATCCAGCTGAAAATACACTTCATGTTTTGTTTCCTAATCAAAAAATACAAAATTTTACAATTGTAGATGTGTTAGGAAAAATGGTAAAAACAGGTGTGTTTTATAAAAAAATAAACATAGCTGATTTAGCCAAAGGGATTTATGTATTGAAAGTAGATATAGGGGTAAATAAGTTTTCTAAACAATTTATAAAGGAAGATTAGAATACTTAGAAACTTTTACCTTATTGATGTATAGTAATTGAAAAGTTTACACTACAAACAGCCTAAGTAACTCCATTTTCCTTGTGAATTTATTGCAGTAAATTTATAAGGAAAATGGAGTTACATGACCTTTTGGATATGGATATGCGTAGTTTTTTTTGATGACTGACGTCAAGTTAATTTTTGAATGATATTTTTCAATTGTCACTTTATTGTAATCCAGGTATACTTACTATTTCATTTACATCCTCGTCATAATTAACCCCTTCAACTTTAAAACCGAATAAATTAAAAAAGTCGGTTTCATATCCTTTTAAATCGCCAATATTTGGTAACGATTCGGTGCTAACTTGATTCCATAAGTCTGATATTTTAGACTGAATATCTTCTCGCATTTCCCAATCGTCAACTCTGATTCTACCTTGTTCATCAGTTATAGGCTCTGCATTATTATATAGCCGTTCGGTAAAAAGCCGTTCAATTTGTTCAATACAACCTTCATGAAGGTCTTCTTCTTTCATTACTTTATAAAGTAAAGAAATGTATAATGGGATAACTGGGATAGCAGAACTAGCTTGTGTAACTAGTGCTTTATTGACAGAAACATATGCTCTTCCTCCGATGTTTTTTAGTTTATTGGTAATTGTGAAAGCTGTAGATTCTAGATGATCCTTAGCTCGTCCGATGGTTCCCTTTCTATAAACAGATTCTGTGAGGGATGGACCAATATATGAATATGCAACTGTTTTGCATGACGGAGCGAGTAATCCTTCTTTTTGTAAGGCATCTATCCACATTTCCCAATCCTCACCTCCCATGACAGCAATTGTGTTTTTGATGTCTTCATCAGTACAAGCAGGTATAGATACCTCAGACACATTTCCAGTATGAAAATCAACAGTTTTGTTTCTAAATGAGGTTCCTATTGGTTTCAATACCGATTTATGTTTAATTCCAGTTTTCGGATTTGTTCTAACAGGAGAAGCTAAGCTGTAAACTACTAAATCAATTTTGCCTAAATCTGTTTTTATCAGCTCGATAGTTTTTTGTTTAACTTCATCAGAAAAAGCATCTCCGTTAATGCTTTTAGCATATAATCCAGATTCGTGGGCTTTTTTCTCTAGTGCAGCACTATTATACCAACCAGGAGAGGCTGGTTTGCCTTCTGAAGGGGGTTTTTCAAAAAACAAACCTATTGTAGAGGCGTTAGAGCCAAATGCACTAGTGATTCTCGAGGCTAATCCAAATCCTGTAGATGCTCCTATAATTAATACTTTTTTTGGACCGTCGAATTCTCCTTTTGATCTAATATAATTAATTTGATTTAATACGTTTTGTTCACAACCTTTTGGGTGAGAAGTCAAACAAATAAACCCACGAGTTTTTGGTTCTATAATCATTTTGTTATTTTTTATAGCTCAAAGGCTTGGTTTTAATCTATTGAGTTGTTGCTAATGAAAAAGCTAAAATAAAAAAAACTTTAGATTACTTTATTTTTTTAAGTGTCATAAGGTAATGGAATATATTTATAAATACTCGATTTAATACTTGTTCTTTACTCTCTTTATTTATGTAAGACAAGAGTCAATTTATAGAAATTAGATGACATTAGAATACTCTAAAATTCGATTTTTAAAAGTAAACAACCTCGATTTACAAGGTTGTTTACTTTTAAAAATAGGTGGAACAAAATATTTATCTTAGATTTTTCTTTAGATTATCAACTTGTAATTTAACTGAGGATTCAGTTCCAATATAGGTCTTAGTTTGTTTTTTACCATTAAGGATATAGGTAACAACAGCTTTAGCCTCATCGTTTTTAATATTCATTTCTACTTCTATATTAGATATATTGTTCTGCACATTTTCAACAGGCTCTGTAAAGTTTTTGTTTTCTACATCATGTCCTCCAAGTATAGGAGCAATTACCAAACCAACAAGACAAGTAAGTTTGATCAAAATATTCATAGAGGGACCAGAAGTATCTTTAAAAGGATCTCCAACAGTATCACCAGTTACGGCAGCTTTATGAGCATCAGAACCTTTATAGGTCATTACTCCATTAATTTCTACACCTGCTTCAAAAGATTTTTTAGCATTATCCCATGCTCCACCTGCATTATTTTGGAAAATAGCCCACATCACACCAGAGACACAAACACCTGCCATATATCCACCTAGTGGCTCGGCGCCAAAAACTAATCCAATAATAATAGGTGTAATGATTGTGATTAATCCAGGCAATATCATTTCTTTTAATGCTGCATTAGTGGAAATAGCTACACATTTAGCATATTCAGGGGTGCCTGTTCCTTCCATAATTCCTGGAATTTCTCTAAACTGACGTCGAACTTCATGAACCATTTCCATTGCTGCTTTACCCACAGATTGCATTGCTAAAGCCGAAAAAATAACAGGTATCATTCCACCAACAAATAACATTGCTAATACATCTGCTCTAAAAATATTAATTCCGTCAATCCCTGTAAATGTTACATAAGCTGCAAATAGTGCTAAAGCTGTTAATGCTGCAGATGCTATTGCAAATCCTTTTCCTACTGCGGCTGTTGTATTGCCCACAGAATCTAAAATATCTGTACGTTGGCGTACTTCTGGATCCAATTCACTCATTTCAGCAACTCCACCTGCGTTATCGGCAATTGGACCAAAGGCATCAATAGCTAATTGCATTGCAGTGGTAGCCATCATCGCAGATGCTGCCAACGCTACTCCATAAAAGCCTGCTAATTCATATGACCCATAAATTGCAGCAGCAAATAAAATAACGGATAAAAATGTAGATTTCATCCCTACAGCAAGACCAGCTATAATATTTGTTCCTGCGCCTGTTGCGCTATTTTTAACTATCTCCATTACGGGTTTTTTTCCTAAACTGGTGTAATATGCTGTTACTACAGAGATTAGGGCTCCAACGGCAAGCCCAATAAGGCTAGCGTAAAATACATTCATGGAGGAAACTTCTTTTATACCTTCTCCAAAAAAGTTCATTTGCATTGTTTCTGGCAGCATATATTTAATTAAAAAGTAACTGCTAATTATGGTTAAACCGATTGCTCCCCAATTTCCTAAATCTAATGCTTTTTGTACTTCAGCTTCTTTTGCTGAATTATCTTTAATACCTACCAGAAACGTTCCGATAATTGAGGCTAGAATTCCTACGCCAGCTATTACAATGGGTAATAAAATAGGTCCCATGTTATTAAAATCATCAGTAAATGGAGCGTTTTGAGACATGTCTCTGATAACATAATTTCCTAATACCATAGAGGCTAATACAGTTGCAACATAAGACCCGAAGAGGTCGGCTCCCATACCTGCTACATCTCCAACATTATCTCCAACATTATCTGCAATAGTTGCTGGATTTCGAGGGTCGTCCTCTGGTATACCAGCTTCAACTTTACCTACTAAATCAGCTCCAACGTCTGCTGCTTTCGTGTAAATACCTCCACCAACACGAGCAAAAAGAGCAATTGATTCTGCTCCTAGAGAAAATCCTGCTAATGCTTCTAAAACGATTGTCATATCGGTATAAAAAGATCCTTCAGTAACTATAAATTGACTAGTGAAGAACATAAAAAATAGGCTTAATCCTAATACGGCAAGACTTGCTACTCCGAGCCCCATAACTGTACCTCCACCAAAAGATACTTTCAAAGCTTTAGGAAGACTTGTTTTTGCAGCTTCTGCAGTTCTGGAGTTTGCATCAGTAGCTATGCGCATCCCTATATTACCTGCAAGTGCTGAAAATATTGCTCCAAAAACAAAAGCGGGTACAATCATCCAACTTGTTGTTTCTACTACTAACGAAATTCCAAAAAGGGCACAAGAAGCAATAATCACAAATACTAATAATAATCGATATTCTGCTGCAAGAAAAGCTAGAGCTCCTTCTTTAATACTTTTAGAAATGGTTTGCATTTTTTCACTTCCTGGAGATTGTTTTTTGACCCAAGCCATTTTAACAAACATAAAGAGTAAGCCCAAAAGTGCCAAAACGATCGGCACAAAAATCATATTAGATTGCATATGTATCTTTTTAGTTAATTAGCTTATAAAAGTAATAAAATTCGTCTGAATAGAAAAAGGCATAAATCTTTGTTTGTGGATTATTTTTCTGTTATCTTTTTCGAGTTTAAATAACTGTTATTTATGTTTTTAGTGTATTTATATCGGGGTTTTTACCCTGATTAAAATAGATGTTTTTATTATATGTTTTTCCTCGCTATATACAAATATTTTTAATGGGTAGTAGTTGAGGGTTTTATGGAAAAAAAGGGTGTTGAAAAAGAAATATTTCCTAAAATATAGAATACAGGTTTATGAAGAGATTCTGAAACATATTTTTGTTGTTTACACCATTTTTCTTATGAATTTACTGCAATAAAATATTCTTTTTTCCTATCTGCTTCCAGATAAAAATAAACCGTAGCGCTGCTATGCTTGATTTTTCTCTATCCCATATATTAAAAAATAAGGGATTTTCTTTTACAGTAAATTCATAAGAAAAATGGTATTATCTTCTAAATAGTGGAAAAAGAATTATAAAAAAAACTTGTAAGTTTTTAAAACTTACAAGTTTTTTTTATAATAAGTGTAATAAGATTCCTGTATTAATAAATTCCTCTCTGAGTTTTCTTGAAAACTCTCAGACTGGATATTGTGTATTGAAGTGGTTTAAACTTTTTTCAATTCGCTATAAAAATGTTCTTTTTTGCTCAATTTTTGTTTTTTTTATTACCTCCGTAGTACTGCTATGAAGTGTCAAAAACACTTATTTTTGCCAGAATCAAAAAAGTTTAAACTACTTCATTTTGAAAGATATGATATAGAAAAAAGGGAAGATATATAGTAATCTTTCTAAGTACGATTCTTTAATAAATACTAAATAGTCCTTTGGGTCTATCAACTAAATCTTCAAAGCGTTTCACACAGGCTTTAATAATATCTTTGGATTCCTGAGCATTACCCCATCCACCAACATCTACTTTTTTCTTTTCAAGATCTTTGTATACCTGAAAAAAGTGTTCGATTTCTTGAATCAAATGTGGATTTAATTCATTAAGATCAGAAATTGTATTAGCAATGGGGTCTGATATAGGAACACATATAATCTTTTCGTCAGGTCCTTTTTCATCGGCCATATGAAAAACTCCTATTGGTTTTACCTCCATTACACAACCAGGAAAAGTGGGTTCGGTAACTAATACTAATACATCGAGTGGATCTCCATCTAATGCTAAAGTTTCAGGAATAAATCCATAATCTGCAGGATACATCATTGATGAAAATATCATGCGATCATATCGGATTTTTTTAATATCAAAATCATATTCATATTTATTACGACTTCCTTTTGGTATTTCGATAAGTACGTCGAAGCTTTCGCGAGTTGCTGCGCTCATATTTTTATTACTTTTTTATAGTTGGCAAATATAGGTATTACAGAGTGTTAGTTAAAGTATATCGCTTGTTTTTATGGGTTTTTTTAGAAAAACTTACTTAGAATCTAACTATATACTTTTTAGAAATTAGGATGATTTCTCTTTTCGTTTAGCTTAAAAAAACAAAGGTTAACGAAAAAAAGGAATAAAAAAAGTGATATTAAAAGATTAATTATTGTGTTTTAATTTCCCCAATAAAAGCAAAAATTATTTCAAGTTTTTTTTTAATATTTTAACAGCTCTTCTATTTTTGCTTTTACTTTTTTTGTAGAAGGGATCATGGTTTCTTCTAAAATACTGTTTAATGGTATGGCAGGCATGTTTTCAGACCCAATTGTCATTACAGGTGCGTCTAAATATCTAAAACATTCTTCTTGAATTTTACCGGCTAAAGATTGTGCAAAAGAATTATTAGTTGGTTCTTCTGTTACTACTAAGCATTTTTTAGTTTTCTTTACGGACTCAATTATTGTCACTTCGTCTAGAGGATATAATGTCCTTAAGTCAATAATTTCTATAATTGTTTTCATTTCTTTTGTGGCGTTTAGAGCCCAATGTACCCCCATACCATAGGTAACTATTGTAATTGTTTCTTCTTCATCCTGTGCCCAGATTGGTTGCACCACATTAGCTTTTCCAAAAGGTATAATATAATCTTCTGATGGTTCTATTGTACGGGCTGATTCTGTTCCTTTTACTTTAGACCAATACAATCCCTTGTGTTCTAAAATAACTACGGGATTAGGGTCATAATAAGCTGATTTTAATAAGCCTTTTAGGTCAGCTCCATTGCTAGGGTATGCTATCTTTATTCCCCTAATATTAGTGATAACAGATTCTATAGATGAAGAATGATATGGTCCGCCACTTCCATATGCTCCAGTAGGGATTCTTAATATCATAGATACAGGCCATTTGCCGTTTGATAGGTAACAAGACCTGCTTACTTCTGTAAATAATTGGTTGAGTCCAGGCCAAATATAATCTGCAAATTGTACTTCTACTATTGGTTTTAATCCTACAGCAGACATTCCGACTGTTGATCCCACAATGAATGCTTCTTGAATAGGGGTGTTAAATACTCGTTCGTTTCCAAATTTCTGGGCTAGGGTTGCTGCTTCTCTAAATACCCCTCCTAATCTTGCTCCTACATCTTGTCCATAAACTAGGCATTCTTTATGTTTATTCATGAGCTCTTCTACTGCAAACAAGGCACAATCAACCATCATCACCTCTTCTTTGTTTTTGGGTACGCGTTCTCCTTTTTCCCTTGTGATAGAAGTAGGGGCAAAATCATGAGCAAATAAATCTTCTGGTTTTGGATCTTCTGCTTGCATTGCTTTTTCTAGATCTTTTACTACTGTTTGCTTGGCTAAGGATTCTATGGCATACAGTTCATTTTCTGTAAATCCATTATCTAATAATTGTTGTTTTAGTATTGGATAAGGGTCTCGTTTTTTTGCTTCTTCTAGATCATCACGATACCATTCCATTCGTACACCTGATGTGTGATGGTTTAATAATGGAACTTTGGCATGTATTAATATCGGTCTTCTTTCTTCGCGAATTGTCTTAATTGCATTTTGAACAGTGAGGTAGCTTTCTGTAAAATTAGTTCCATCGATAGAAATTGCTTCTAATCCTTTAAAACCCTGTGCATATTCATATGCATTTTGCGCTCGTGTTTCTGCTGCATTGGCAGAAATATCCCATCCGTTATCTTGTATTAAATATAATATAGGAAGCTGTTTTAATGCTGCCATCTGAAACGCTTCTGCTATTTCTCCTTCTGTGACCGAAGCATCTCCCATAGAGCAAACTACTAAAGGTAGTTTAACTTTGTCTTTATATATAGAGTTAGTGTTTGGTTCTTGATCGATTCCTAAGGATTCTTTGTACTGAATCCCTAACGCTACTCCAGTAGAGGGTATTGCTTGCATGCCTGTAGCAGAGGATTGATGTGGTATTTTGGGTTTATTTTCATCTTTTAGACTTGGGTGAGAGTAATAAGTTCTGCCGCCAGAAAAAGGGTCTGCTTTTTTTGCTAGTAATTGTAGCATTAAATCATAGGGGCTCATTCCGATACCTAAAAGCATTGCGTCATCTCTATAATATGGGAAGGCATAGTCCTGAGGAAGTAACTGCATGGCTACAGCTATCTGAATTGCTTCATGTCCTCTGGAGGTTGCGTGTACGTATTTTGATACAGTTTTGAAATTATCCTCATACAATTCTGCCATGCTTTTTGCAGTGCATAATGTTGAAAATGCTATTTGTAATATCTCCTTTGCAATTGTTTTTTGGCCAACATTTTTATTTCAGTTTTCACTTTATTATTATCTAACTTTTGATAGGGGAAACCTTCGGTTTTTACTTTCGTATAGTTCCCTTCTTTTTTAATGTTTTAAAATCTATATTACTCAGGGTTGTTTTTTCTTTTTATAATGAATAGACCTGATAATGTCAATATTTCATTTGTCCTGTCTTAAACAAATTAGCATTTTTACTATAAAAACAACTAAAATGAACCGGCTTTATGTTCTATATGCACGGGTGTTATCCAACCATGAATATCCTCAATTTTTTGAGTCTTAATTTCATTAATAGTCTTAATTATATCCTTACTGATAGGGTTTTCGTCAGGCAATATAATATTCTCATTTTTATATCCTATAGATTCTATTTCTGCAATAGCTACTGCTGTGCCCGTACCAAAGGCTTCTTCTAATTTTCCTTTTTTAGAATAGTTCAAAATTTCATCAATAGTTATTGGTTTTTCCTCTACTTGAAACCCTTTGTCTTTTAGTAGGGTAATAACGGTATCTCTAGTTATGCCTTTTAGAATAGAACCATCTGTGTTTGGAGTAATAATTTTTCCGTCAACTTTAAAGAATATATTCATTGTCCCAACTTCTTGGATATATTTATGCTCATTGGCATCTAACCATAACACTTGATCATATCCATTGGTTTTGGCTTTTTCTGTAGGGACTATTGCCGCTGCATAATTTCCTGCAGCTTTGGCTTCTCCTGTTCCTCCGTATGCTGCTCGAATATATTTTGTTTCTGCATATAGTTTAATTTTCTTTGTAAAAAAGGGTCCTGCTGGTGAACATATTATTATAAATTTATAACTGGTAGCAGCACGCATGCCTATAAAGGGTTCGTCTGCATACATAAATGGGCGAATATATAGAGCGCTTCCTTTTTGTGGAGGAATCCAATCGTGTTCTACTTCTACTAGTTTTTTTATTGCATCGACAAATAAATCTTCAGATACATATGGCATTCCTAATCGTTGTGCGCTAAGGTTAAATCGTTTAGCATTTTGTTCTGGTCTAAATAATAAAGGAGAGTTGTTTTTTCCGATAGTTGCTTTCATTCCTTCGAAAATAGCTTGACCATAATGTAGAGCCATTGCAGCAGGGTGAGTTGGTATCATGCTCAAAGGTTCAATTCGTGGGTTTTTCCATGTTCCATTTTCATATTCGCAAATAAACATGTGATCGGTAAAGGTTCTCCCTAAGGGTATGTTTTTGAAATCTACATTTTTCAGTTTAGAATTCGAAGTTCTTACTATATTTATTTTTTCTTTCATTTTTTTCCTTGACTTTAATTCTAGTTAAAAAAGATGTTTTTTGAGTTAAAGTTTATTCTAATTTTAGTTATATTATTCTTAGTGCTATAACTCTCTTCCACTATTAAAACCTTCTAACTCATCTCCTATTTTACGCAAAAACGATCCGCCTAGGTATCCGTCTACAACTCTGTGGTCAAAAGATAAGGATAGGTACATCATACTGCGAATTGCTATCTCATCGCCTTTTATTGTAGTAATAACTTCGGGTCTTTTTTTAATAATTCCTAGTGCTAAAATTGCTACTTCTGGCTGGTTAATGATTGGCGTACCCATTAAACTACCAAATGTCCCTACATTAGAAATAGTAAAGGTGCTTCCTTGTATTTCATCTGGTTTTAATGAATTGTTTTTAGCATTGTTGGATAAGTGGTTTACTTTTTTGGCTAACCCGAGAAGGTTTTTCTCATTTGCATTATGTACTACAGGAACAATAAGGTTTCCATTTGGTAATGCGGTAGCCATACCTATATTTATATCTTTATGAATAATTATTTTTTTGTCATCTACAGAAACATTAATCATTGGATATTCTTGTATTGCCTTTGCTACAGCTTCTATAAATATTGGTGTAAAGGTTAATTTTTCTCCGTGTTTTTTAAGGAAATCGTTTTTTACATTATTTCTCCAGTTTACAATATTTGTAACATCAACTTCTATATAACAAGTTACGTGTGGCGATGTCTGCTTAGAGTAAACCATGTGATCAGCAATCATTTTGCGCATACGATCCATCTCTATGATACTATCTTTTTCTGCTACATACGAAACAGAGGGGGGAGGTATGTAGATTTTGAAATAGCATTTTGTTGTTGTGGTTTACTAGGCAATGGATACGGCTTGTTTTTTATGTATTTTACCAAGTCGCTTTTGGTAACTCTCCCTCCGGTGCCAGTTCCTGAAATAAAACGTATCTCCTCTATTGTTAAGTTTTCTTTTTTCGCAATATTAATTACTAAAGGGGACAGGAAATCACGATGTGTTCCTGAGTTTTCATTCTTTAGTCCTTTAATGTTGATCTTTCTTCTGTCACTTTCAATATTTTTTCTAGTATTGTTGATTACTGTATTTATCGAGCTAGCTTCTTTGGTTTTATTAACTATAGAAGTATGTTCTGTTTCTATTAATGCAATGACTTGCCCTACTTGAATAATTTCATTAGGCATAAAAAGTAAATCTTTAATAACTCCCTTTGTTGGGGATGGTATTTCGTTA
>CAVYIL010000278.1:0-9036 GCA_963768325.1 uncultured Flavobacteriaceae bacterium
TTTATTTTATTACGAAATTTATTAATAAATATATACACCGTGCCATTAGTAGGATTTTGGCTTAGATCATTTTCTATTAAACCGCAAAGGCTATCAAAACTTTTGCGCATGTCGCAAGCATTACAATATAGCTGAAAACAGTTTGAAATCGTTAACCCAAACATCTATACAGGAATTTCAATTTCAACACCTGAAATACATCGTATCACTATAACTCCTTTTGGAATATTTATAGGGGTAACCGAGATAGGTACGAAATCGGTTTTAGAACTTTCCTTCTTTGATGTAGAGGAATTAGTGTTGGATAGCTTTTTAATCCAGTAATACATCTTGTTTTCCGATACTCCATGGGCTGCAGCAAAAGCTTTTTGGCTTTGACCAGATAATAGATAAGCCTTTACTAATTTCTCCATCTTCGAGGCGTTTGTTTCTTTTGACATACTGAATATTTTTTATGGCAAAACTAAAACTGTAGATCAAGAAAAAAAATATGTACTTTGTCGGACGGATACCTAGAGAAATAGCAAAAGAAAAAATAATAAACTGGATGCAAAAAACAAAGCTTCTAAATATGACAGTCTTTAATACCGTGGTTAACAGTTTAAATTATCACTTAGAAACTATTTTGAATTTCTTTATAAAAAGACATACAAATGCAAATGCAGAATCTTTTAACTCCAAGATAAAGTTGTTTAGAGCAAACTTAAGAGGGGTAGTTGATGTGAAATTTTTGTAACTATTCACCCATAACAGGTGAGAAAGGATTTTTTTCAAATGCTTTCTGAATATTTTCAAGTACGTTTTTCTTATTTTTTTTGATTGTGGAAATGTACCCTCTAATTCTAGCAAAGTATTGCGCATGTTTTGTCGACCTAAAACACCCTGATACTTTTTGTTTTACCTTAATCATTCTTAAATCTCTTTCAGCCTGATTATTATCAAAAGGTATATCTGGTTGCTTTATAAACTTCAGGAAAAGATCTTTGTGTTTTTCTAGGGAAAAAGCTAGCCTTTGTTCATCGGTTTTCTTAAATTTTTTATCATAGTTTTTTATGACAGGTTTAATCAAGTCAACATATTGGTTGAATATTTTAGAATAATAGGAATCCTTTAAATTGGGGATTTTCTGTTTATCGTTTTTAGCTTTTATTAAAAGCGTTCTTACTTGTTTTGCCCAAGGAGCTTCAAAAGCTTCTTCCACATAAACTAGGTCTCTTAGAATATGTGCGTTACAAAGACTATGGTCACATTGATAAGAAAAATAACTGCTAAAACGATCATGAATAAGGGTTCCTTTATAGTGTTCTAAAAGTCCTATATCGTTCATTGCTTGTTTGCCTCTGTTAAGATGATGTGCAAAAAAGCTAATGGTTTTAGTACTTATTACATGCATCCAACTATTTTTCCCTTTAAGACGGACACCTGTTTCATCGGCATGCAATACAGTACTTTGAAGTAATTGTTGTTTTATGTCTATCTCATAATCATGCAAGTTATTAAAACATTGCTTCTGAAAATTAGACAAACTACCTGTAGAGATATAGTGCCCAGTTAAGTCGGCAATAAATTCACTGCAACGTGCAAATGGAAGCATCTGGTAGTTTTGAAGATATACACAAAGTGATTTTAAACGATCTCCATATTGGGCTTCTTGTTTAAGCTCATTTGGGAATTCTCCTCTATTATGTTTTCCACATACACCGCAAGTTTTATGTACTCGTCTATGTTCTGTAACTTCTATATCAATGGGTGGGATATCGAAAACTTGACGGGAATCGTAACGCTCAAAACCGTTCTCTAAGCCATTGCCACAGCAGACACATTGGCTTACATCGTGAACAACAATAGCATCAGGAGTTTCAATCATTTTTAGTTTACTGCCTTTGTGTCCTTTTTGCCCTCCTTGAGATTTTTTGGATGGTTTTCTCAAACTTTTGGTTTTTCTAAAAGGATCTTGGGATGGAGCTATACTACTATTAGCACTATTCTTTGGGTTCTCATATTTTGACAGTTTTGATTCTAGTTCAGCTATACGTAATTGTAATTTTAAATTCTCTTTCGTAAGAATTTCAAAATCTTGTAATAGCTTATTTATATGTTGCTTATCAGTCAAAAAATATTGTTTTCACGAAGATCTTAAACCAAACACAACAATCAAAATTAATAGAAATTAGGATATCACATAGTTATAAACCAATGTGTATAAAATAGATGATTTTTGAAACTAAACCACTATGGACTAAAGTCCATAGGTTTTTAAATCTGACTAAAGTCAGCAGTACGGAATCATTCCAAGATAAAAGAATCTGTATCATTACTAGATTTGCGATGATGCTCTAGATAATCATTTACCATTTTATCTGTAATATTTCCTGTACTCCAACAACCAAATCCTATAGCCCAAAAATGACGACCCCAATAGCGCTTTTTCAGATTAGGAAATTCCTGCTGAAGCTTTCTTGAACTGCGACCTTTCAATTTCTTAACTAGACTACTTACATCCTGAGACGGACGGTACTCAATATGCATGTGAACATGATCTTTACTAACTACGCCTTTCAAAATACTCACTCCTTCTGCATCACAAACCTGAACTAGAATTGACCTACATCGTTTTTGAATATCTCCTTCTAAAACAGGATAACGATACTTGGTACTCCAAACTAGATGAACCGTTAAACGTGATACTGTACTGCCATTTACCCGTTGTTCTGTCATAAGACAAAGGTAAATGTTTTTAGAAGCTAAAGCGAGATGCACTAAAGTGCATAGTTTTAACTAATTCTGAGACCAATAAAAATTTAGTGCAATCAGAAATTGTTGACAAATAATCCATTTCTGTTTATTTCGGGTGAATAGTTACAAATTTTTTCTCTTTAGAATGGAAAAACTTTTTGCCTAATCCCCAGAATATTTATGTGAGCCCTTTTTGTGCCCTTTATAGAGGCTACTAATGTTTTTTTCTTTCCTCTTCCATTTTTGTTGGTGACAAAGGTATAGAGTTCTCCTTTAGACAGACTCACTTCGTCGATGCTTAAATGTTCTCCAATGTTTTCAGGATAAATTAAATAATCTTCGGAGTGACTTAACTGTTCCCAGTCCTTAAAACCACTGATTTTTTTCTTATAATGGCGTTGCAACAAATTGGCTTTAACACCGTAATAACTAGATATTTTACTTATTGTATCTTCTCGAGTCTCTACCTGTATCTTTTAAAAAATCTGAAAGTTCAATGGTTAATTTAGAACCCTCAGCTATAATAGAATAATCACTTTTTACTTCTTTTGATTTGTCGACCTTATTACGCCACCTTCGCCTTCTTATACATAAATAAACTGCTTTACCTCTTATGGGAAAGTCTTGTATTTGTTTCCTGTCATAAAAACCTTTGGACTCATATTCAAAAGACCTATATTCTTTGGGGATTATGTTTTTCTCATCTAAATAGATATAAAAACAGTCTTGCTTAGTTTGTAAATTGCCCAATTCTTTAAAATCAACAATATCAAAATGAGTTAATAGTCCTTCTGGCAAAATTGAAGAAATTATTGAAAAATTCATTCCATTTTTTATGCAAACTTAAGGATTCTCCCCAACTTTTTTATGTGACCCGAGAAAGATGCGAAAAAGATATATGTTGAATTTATAAAAGCATCAGGCTTAGGTATGTCAACAATATCTGATTATGAAATAATGAAAACCAATGGTAAGTTAGAAAGGTATAGTATAGAACCCTTATCCATCAATACTGATCACTTTGATTATGGAGGAATTATATATAATGACACTTTGTATTTTTCTTCGACCAGGAGTACGGATAGAAGAAAAGTTATAGACTTATGGAGCAGACATCCTTTTTTGGATATTTACATGTCTGCATATAATTTGGAAGAAAACAGCTACGGAGAAGTTAAAGAAATCAAAGGGGATGTAAACACAAAATATCATGAAAGCACCCCAGTTTTCACAAAAGACGGAAAGACGATGTATTTTACTAGAACTAATTATACACCAAAGTCGGAGAAGGATAAAAACATGTCTGAATTAAGGATTTATCAGGCTAGTAAAGTAGGAGATAAATGGGTTAATGTAAAAGATTTATCCATTAATGGAGATGGGTTTTCTAATACTAATCCCGCATTAAGTACAGATGAGAAAACATTGTACTTTTCCTCAAACATGCCCTCCACTATAGGGCTAACAGATATATTTTACTGTTCAATTTTTAATGATGGTACTTTAGGTAAACCAGTCAATATGGGGCCCAAGATTAATACACAAGGGCGTGAGTCCTTTCCATTTATAACGGAAGATAATGAATTGTATTTTTCTTCAGATGGACATTATGGTTTTGGAGGATATGATGTTTATTATGTAGATTTAAATTCAAGTGATTTTCAATTGTTAAATATTGGAAAACCAATAAATGAAGTTAGTGACGATTTTGCTTTTTCTATAAATAATAGATCCAAAAAAGGTTTTTTCAGCTCTAATCGTTCTAAGGGCAATACTACATCAAATATAGACAACATCTATAGTGTATTTGAAAGTAAACCTATAAGCGATTTAATGGAGAAAGAAATTAAAGGTAAGGTTGTGGATAAAAACACTGGAGAACCTTTGTCTAATGTTACAGTAGAGATAAAAAATTTAGAAGGAAAAATAATTAGTACAACCAAAACAGACATTGATGGGCAATATTCAGCAAAAATAAATACGTTTAAGGAGTATACGGTTGCTATTTATTTTAATAAATATGATAGTACAGATAAGTATATTGCAAAGGGGAAAAATTCTAAAGACGTTAACTTTGAAATGAATAAAAATAAAATTGAGATAAAAACAAGTGAAGAAAACATAGAAAAAGCCACTGATTTATCTAAGGCATTAGAAGTTAAACAGGTATATTTTGATTATAGTAAATCGATAATCAGAAAAGAAGCAGAAGTTCAATTAGAGAAAATAGTCGCTACTATGAAAATATTTCCTAAAATGAGAATAGAGATAGAATCTTATACTGATAGTAGATCTTCAGTAGCATATAATAAAAAATTATCTGATAAACGATCACAATCTATATTAAGTTATTTGATCAAAAGAGGGATTAGTAAGAAAAGACTAACAGCAAAAGGGTTTGGAGAAAGTAAGTTAGTGAATAAATGTAGCGATGGGGTAGAGTGTTCAGAAGAAGAGCATAAGTTAAATAGAAGGAGTGAATTTATTGTATCTTCCTTAAGATAAAAAAAGAACCTTTAATGGTGCTAATATAATCACAAGAATCTTATGGTTAATAATTTACGTATGTTTGATAATTTGTATTATGTAAAACAGGATCGTTGATTACAGCTTTTTGAAGGAAAATAAAAAGGGGGGTATTTTAGCATCCATTCCCCCTTTTTTGTAATGTCTAAATTCTACAGTAATCACAACCGTAATTAAAGATATGAGTTTTATTAGATATTCTTGAGTTCAACTAATAAATGCAACAGTTCGATTTGAGCATTGTGTCTTAGTACATGACAAAAATACAAAGCGTTGATTTTTAACAAATTACTTGCGATAATACTTTTATAAATAATTGATTATAAGTATATTATAGGAATATTCACAACCTGTAATTACGATGAAGAAAACCAATGCTTATTCTAAAAGTACTGAATTAAACGCAGTATTGTCCGACTTTTTTCAGGGAACAATTAACAAAGCTCGTTTACGATTAATTTCACATTTTATTTGTGCCTTGTGTAAGGTTCAAACAGTGACCTTCAGCAAACTTGCGAATGGATTTGATAGCACCTCTAAGGCTGAGTCATCATTAAGACGTATTCAGCGTTTCATATCAGGTTACACATTGGATAGAGATTTAATTGCCAAGTTAGTATTTGGTCTACTGCCTAAACAAGAGAAATACATTCTTTCTATAGATCGTACCAATTGGAAGTTTGGGGAGTTAAATATCGTAACTATTCACCCAGTTAATTTATTTATTTTCAACGTGTTAAAAGCTATATTTTTACTTTAGTTAGCAATTTGTAAACTTTAAAATAAAATAATGACACTAAAATCAGAGTTTTGGTTATAAATCATCAATAAAATAAAGATTTTTACGCCATATACTTAGAAATATTTAACAAAAACGGCTGAATAGTTACTAAATATCAATATTTTTATGCTTGGCATTGTATATCAGGGAGTGGCATTTCCCTTATTATTTACAATGCTTGCTAAACGCGGTAATTCTAATAGTGAAGAGCGAATCGGTTTAATAGAACGCTTTGTATGTTTATTTGGGAAGTGCTGTATTCAATCCCTTGTAGCAGACAGAGAGTTTGTAGGTCACAAATGGATCGCCTATTTGAATGAACAGCAGATCCCCTATCCCATTAGAATTCGTAATAACTTCAAAGTATATCTGCCTGAGAAGAATAAAGAGATTAAGGCGTTTTGGTTATTCAATAATCTTAAAGTTGGGCAGTATAAACACTACAATAAAATAGTATCCATAAACCAACAACTCTGTTATCTTTCAGGGTGTAAGGTCAAAAATGGAGATTTTCTGATTATTATTTCATTTAATAACTCACCTTACGCAAAAACTTTATAACCTTTCGTAGTTTTAACACATTAAAAGTTAATAACTTTATATATTGCTAAATATGGAAAACTTTGCTGATTTATATAGTGATTATTTGATAAGTTCGAGTTCTTATACCACAGCCACAGGTATGGCTTCATTGCTATCTATTAAGCATGATAAAATTACTCGTGAATTATCTACGGGAAATTATGACAGTAAGTTTTTATGGAAACAAGCAAAAGTCTATATTGAAGAATTGACAAGGTCTCAAGACACCATTGTTTTAAGTTTTGATGATTCCATACAAGAAAAACAATATACCGATGAAAGCGAGCTTAATTGTTGGCATTATGACCATGTGTTTAATCGGTCTGTAAAAGGGGTTAATTTTTTGACCGCATTAGTAGAGGTTAGAGGTATGCGATTACCTTGTTCTGTTGAGTTTATAAAGAAAGATAGGTGGATAACAGATCCTACAACAGGCAATAGAAAACGTAAAAGTAGTGTAACAAAGAATGAATTATTCAGGAAAATGTTACGCGAATGTAATAGTAAACTTTTATATGATTATGTATTAGCCGATAGTTGGTTTAGCTCAGTTGAGAATATGAATTGTTGCAAAAAAGAATTAAAATCAGACTTTATTATGGCTCTAAAAAGCAATCGTAAAGTAGCTTTATCATTAGAGGATAAAGAAAATAAGAAATATATAAGTATTAAAACATTACAGCCAGGACAGCAGACTCTGGAGGTTTGGTTCGAGGAATTAGATTTTCCGCTGTTGCTTACAAAGCAAGTTTTCAAAAACGAGAATGATACAGTCGGCGAGTTGTACTTGGCTTGTAGTGATTTAAGCTTATCGTATGATCAAATAATTACAATCTACAAAAAACGGTGGGGCGTAGAGGAATATCATAAATCGATAAAAAGTAATACGGGATTCGCAAAATCTCCAACGAAGAGAATAAAAACACAAACCAATCATTATGTACTCTCAATAGTGGCTTACATAAAGTTAGAATTTTTAAAATTAAGGACAAATAAAAATCATTTTGCAATGAAAACTCAAATTTATTTAGCAGCTCAACAAGCTGCTTATGCGGAACTTCTAAAGTTATCAACAACTAGGACTACGTAATTCGATTTTTGAACTGTTTTTTTGCGTAAGGTGAGTTAATAAACCTGATCAAGCTCAACACGATTATAAGCAACGATGGCAAATTGAAAATGTGCTTTAAGGCAATGAAATCAAGCGGGTTTGATATTGAAAAAACACACCTAACAGACATACAGCGCATAGAAAAATTAGTCCTTCTTGTCATGATCGCCTTTGTGTGGTACTACAAAGTGGGTATCTACCTGCATCTAAAAGTCAAACCTATAATACCATTTTTCTTATGAATTTACTGTAAAAGAAAATGTCTTATTTTTTAATATATGCGATAGAGAAAAATCAAGCATAGCAGCGCTACGGTTTATTTTTATCTGGAAGCAGATAGGAAAAAAGAATATTTTATTGCAGTAAATTCATAATAAAAATGGTATAATCATCAAAAAACATGGACGTAAAGCTATTTCCATATTCAAATACGGGCTACAGTTTGTCGCTAACTGGCTCTTAAATGCTCTAAATCAAACAAATATAAATTTGCCGAAATTTTTGTCATGTACTTAGGCATTGTGTATAATTTTTTCAAAACAGAAAAGTATAAAAACCTACCTTTCCTGTTTTGATGGAGGTATAACTTGCGGTCTCAAATCGCCAAAAAAGAAGTTGCATGGCACACTTAACCCAAAAACAAAGATACACAATCTGTTGTATGCTAAAACAAGGCTATAAGAAGTCTGTAATTGCAAGATCTATAAATAAGAATAGATCTGTAATTTATACCATTTACACATTGAATATACTGGAAAAGGCTTCTAGATATATTTGATAGCCTGTAATTGATTTAACTAATTGTCCTTCAATTTGTTCCAATAAACTATCTATTTTGGTTTCTAATATTTCTAAGGTGTTGTATATTTTCATAGCCGTTTTATCTTTCATCCATTGCCACACCTTTTCTGCAGGGTTTAGTTCAGGGAAATATGGAGGAATTGGAAGTAGTACTATATTTTTAGGTAGTATAACATCTTTAGTAGAATGGAAAGCTGCATTATCTATAACAAGAATCTTAAGTTCATCCGGTTTATGTCTACTAAAATCTTGTAAATACTTTACAAATAACTCCTTACAAACCACATCGGTTGTCATACAAAAGCTCTCTCCTATGGTAGGTTAATAATAACGACTATAAGTCGATTATCACTCTAAAGAGATGTTGTTTCGTTCTCTGTTTTTCCGTCAAAGTGATTGTTTATATACTCATTGATAATATCATCTGTAACATTACCACTGGTAGAACTAAAATATCCTCTTTCCCAAAAGTGTCTGCCCCAATAGCGTTTTTTTAAAT
>CAVYIL010000279.1:0-9736 GCA_963768325.1 uncultured Flavobacteriaceae bacterium
TGTCATCGAATTCGATATTATCTATCCAAGCACAATCTAATTCACTAGCTCCTGATTGATCCTTTTCATATACCCAACTTAATGTATGTGAACCTGCTTTAATATGAAAATTAACCCCATGCCAATCTACATTGCCACTCCATTTATGCACTGGCTTAGTATCAATAAAGAATATTAAATAATCTTTGTCTTTTTCAGAATTTACTTTGATATCAAAAGCAATGTTGGTGTCAAAGTCAAAATCCTTAACAATAGACATTGTCGTCCTAGTCTGATCCTCTATTTTTAATGATTTACAACTCATACCATGTTCTAAATCTACGCTTGTTATATCCCAAGGAGGATTATTTTCAAAAACAAAATTGTCCTGTGAAAAATCTCTAGTTTCAAAATCAATAATAGAAGACTCATTGATTTTAGAATAACTAATTTGATCTATCCAAGCTCGATCCTCTCCTTTTTCAAGATATTCATCTTTTTTGTAAACCCATGACAGCTTATGTTCGCCTTTAGGTATTTTAAAACTTACTGTTTTCCAGTTAACAGAGCCACTCCATTTTTGTATCTCAATCCCATCAATTGAAAATATTAAAAAATCATAATCCTTTTCCGAAGAAACTTTCAGATTAAAGTGAATAAGAGAAGGCTTGTTAAATGTTTCTGTAATGGATAGGGACGAACTCGAATTGTTGTTTAAAACACCCGAGGCGGCATTATAATTTCCGTCATTATAATTTATCAACCAATTAGAATCTCCTTCAAAAACAAAATTAGCTTGACTAAAATCTTTAGTTTCAAAATCAATAATTTTAGTATCCACGATGTCATTATTTTTAATTACCTGAAGAGAAAACTCTTGTAAACTTGTATTAGTGAGGTCACTAGCTTTAATGCTTATATCGTAAATCCCCTCATCGTTAGCTAATGGATTACCTTTTAATACATAATTACCATCAATATTAACTATACTAATCCATGAGGGAGCTCTAACCAATTCTATTTTTATAATATCATCATTAGCATCATAAGTTTTAATGTTATAAGTATAGATGTTGTTTGTTTTTGTTAGGGTAGATGGAGTAGAAACGAATTTAGGACCTATATCATTAGGTTTTAAATTAATTATCGCAGCATTGTTTTCAATCCAGTTATGATCTCCTCCATGAGTTATCATTTCGGTTAGGTAAAAATAACCATTTGATCTACCACCCCATCCCCAGTTGATATGAAAGTAATCACCTAGATCAGTGATTTGATAACCATCTAAAACGAATAAATGCCCAACAGGTTTAGTAAGACTACTTCTTCCACGATACAAAACAGGTCTACTATTTGCTAATTCGTTTTTCATTAGAGCATTCCAATCCGCATCAGTATAATGATATTTGTAGATAAATTTAGCCGAAGGGTCGTATTTAAAATATTTTACAAGAGCATTTGTTACAGTACTTGTATACGCACCAGAGACTTCGGGACCGTAAAACATATTAACAGAAACACCACAATGAAATAATAATTTTGCATTTTCATCATCAGGAATATCTTTAGACATTTGATCCCAATCATAAGTTGTTTCTCCAAAATTCGCAGATATTTCACCATATTTAGAATGGTTATATGTGTTAGAATGAGCACCAGTTTTAGGATATTCCCAGTATCTTAAAACTTGACCCATTGCTGCTGCAACACAGCCTACTAAAGCATGACCGTCACGACCATCAGAATCCTCTGGGCATTGTGCGTTCCAACCCGTGCCTTGATTAAATTTAATTTCTGGTGTAAAAGGGATAACCTCTGTGATTCTTTGTATTGCCGAAGAGTTTCTTAACTTTTCCCATCCTATAGCTGTGATTTTTGATTTCGCCTTTTTAGACAAAGTTATATTTGTGTAAACATACTCTTTATAGTTTTCTAACCATTGGTTGACCACAGGGTTTTTTGTTGTAAAATCCAAAACAGTATCTTCTGAATATCCCAAGACAGGTTTTGTAGAATCATCACCTGATACGATGATGAAGCCTCCGCTAGTATATTCAATTAGATAGTAAACTACTACCCCTTTATAAACAATCTTATTAGTTTTTTTAATTCCCTTTGTTACAGAGGAAACAGACCTTCCGTTATACCAATTTTTAGCGACAATTAATGCCGTGTTTTTGTCTATTGGATCCGCATGAATAATACTGAATGTACTCAGTAATATCATGACTGTAAAAGTTAAAATCCTTTTCATTTAAGTTGGTTTAAGTTTATTTTAATAATTGGGGCAAAATTAAAAATAAGGATTTCTTTTTATTGTGTTTTTTGATAAAATATTTAATACAACAATTATTAGTTGTGCTAAAAAAATGATCAATTTACATATGTTTTAGTTAATAACATGCTTTAATGGTTTTGGTTTGTTTGTAGGAATTATTTCTTTTTTAGAGAAATTTTGTAGAATTATCGATAGTTATTAAGGTTAAGCATTATTTTTGGCATATAAAACCGTTTGATAATAAAGATAAGGAATATGTCTAGAGATGAAAAGTTGAAAGAACGATGGGATGTTTTAGTGAAAAAATTGTCCGATCAATTTGCTGATGGAGATAAATTAGATTTAGATGCAATTATATATTTAATTGGTATTCAGGAATTAGGGCAGATTCACCGCGGATACAAGAAAGACGAAAAATTAGATTTAATGCATATTGCGATTTGCCGATTATTAGAGCCTTACGGATATTATGAATTTGATTTTTTTGATAAAGATGGATGGCCTCATTATACCGTAAAAGAACAATTGCCTAGTCTTAAGGCAGGAGAACAGTCAATTTTGATGAAGGAAGCGATTGTAAGTTATTTTATGGAGGGTAAATATATTGCTTAATTTTTATCAAGAAAGTATAAACTTTTTTACGAATATATTTTTACCTTTAGAAATAAATAATAAGGAGTATGATATGGGCTATTTGTAGTAATTTTCAAGTCCCGAATGATACAGGACCTATTTATAAAGAAACAATAATGGGCAGATTTCCTGTAGAACCTTTTAATACTGCAAGTAACCTTGTGTTTCTTTTTGTGATAATTTATTTTTCAACTCGGGTTTTTAGAAACCCAAGAAAACATCTTTTTCTTTCATTTTGTATGCCAATTTTGTCCATTGGGTTTGTTGGAGGAACAATATTTCACGGCACACGAAGCCATCAAATTTGGTTATTTATGGATTGGGTTCCGATTACCGTTTTGTGTATGTCTGCAGTTTTCTATTTCATTTTTAAACTATATGATACTTGGTGGAAAAGATTAGTAACCATAATATTGGTATTAGGAATATCTTATGGGGTACGACAGATTCCGATCCATGCATCCAATAAAAACTCAATAGGATACATCATTACAGCAATAACCGTTTTACTCCCAATGGTATTGTATTTAATAAAAAAGAAAGGAAGAAACAAGCAACTAGTTATAGCAGCTTTTATTAGTTTTGTTATAGCAATTAGTTTTAGAAGTGTAGATAAACTTTTGGATTTAGATGTATTATATATGGGTACCCATTGGTTGTGGCATTTTTTTGGAGGAGTCTGCGTTTTTTTCTTAATGCGATATATCTATCGTGATAGTTTAAAACAAATAGTATAAAGCCAGTAATAACCGGATCAAAGCGGCAATGTTGTTTCTTTTTTACTCCTTTTTCTTGCAAATCACTTGCTTTTTAGTTCATAAAGAACACCTAATTGTATAAATTTGCACTTTGATTAAGAAAATTGTGATGATTGATAAGATAAAAGAACATATAACAGAGGTAGAAGAATTTAAAGCTAAAACCAAAGAAGAAATCGAAACCTTTAGAATTAAATTTCTAGGGAGAAAAGGGATTCTTAAAACTTTCTTCGATGAGTTTAAAAATGTAGCAAACGATCAAAAAAAAGAATTTGGTCAAACTATTAATAATCTACAGAATAAAGTAAAGGTAAAAGTAGAAACATTAAAAGAAGAGTTTGAAAATAAGAACGAAGAAAGAGGGATTTATCAAGATCTAACCAAATCAGCAGAACCAATTGCACTGGGGTCGCGTCACCCAATATCTTTAGTCAAAAATCGAATTACAGATATTTTTTCTAGAATAGGGTTTAACGTTAGCGAAGGACCAGAAATAGAAGACGATTGGCACAATTTTACAGCACTTAATCTTCCAGAACACCATCCAGCTCGAGACATGCAGGATACATTCTTTGTCCAGACAGACCCAGACATTTTGCTACGTACACATACCTCATCAGTGCAGGTGCGTTATATGGAGCAAAACCAACCGCCAATCAGAACAATATCCCCAGGAAGAGTATATCGTAATGAAGCAATTTCTGCTAGATCACACTGTTTTTTTCATCAAGTAGAAGGGCTGTATATAGATAAAAATGTATCATTTGCTGACTTAAAACAAACATTACAATATTTTACTACAGAGATGTTTGGTAAATCTAAAATCAGATTAAGACCTTCATATTTTCCATTTACAGAGCCTAGTGCTGAAGTTGATGTTTATTGGGGATTAGAAACAGAAACAGATTACAAAATGACCAAAGGAACTGGTTGGTTAGAAATAATGGGGTGCGGAATGGTTGACCCAAATGTGCTTAAAAACTGTAATATTGACCCAGAAGTTTATAGTGGTTTTGCTTTTGGAATGGGAATAGACCGTATTGCATTGTTATTATATGGGATTTCTGATATTAGAATGCTAAGCGAAAATGACATACGTTTTTTAGAGCAATTTAAATCATCATTATAAAAACATAAACCTTATTATATAAGCTTGAGTCTTTATTTTTGGATATTAGCACTATTGTACACTAATTTTTATGGACTTCTTTTTTTTGTAAAGAATTGTAGGATACTATGAAAAAAGATATTGAAATACCTGTTGTAGAAAACGTATATATTGCCGTTGTGAAAGAGTGGGATAAAGATTTTTTAGTTAAAAATTGGAATTCTTATATTATAAACAACAGAGATACCACAATAGAAATGGTACTAGTTGTAACCAAAGGGTATGACAAAGATAGAAAAACATCATTATTAAGGCATGGGATAGGGGCTGTTGAAGCAAAATCATTTGCCAAGATAGAAATGTTACAAGAAGAACTGTTGTCAATGAATAACGAGTTTTCTGTAACATTTTTTGAAAAAGGAAAATTATACGATAAGAAATATGTTTTTCAAAAAAACACGATCAACGAAAGAGCTTTCCAAGATTTGCCTGTTATGGATCAAAAAGGAGTTATGGTAAAATAATTTTCCCTTCTTTTTTATTTAAAAAAACAAGCTAAGGGTAAAAAAGTGATTTTAACCAACCGTCAATTTACTTTTTAGACTTTAATACCCTATTTTTTCTCTTACTTTAGATAGAACACCATTAGCAATTACCGATGCTTTTTTAGCCCCGATAGCTAACGCTTCATCTATTTCATTTAAATTGTTCATATAGTAATTATAACGTTCTCGCTCTGCAGAAAACCTATGGATTAACAACTCATAGAAAGCCTGTTTAGCATGTCCATACCCGTAATTACCTCCAAGGTAATTATTGCGCATCTCTTCTATTTGCACAGGAGAAGCAATCAATTTATATAGAGAAAACAAATTACAGATATCAGGATTTTTAGGCTCTTCAAGAGGGGTGCTATCTGTAGTAATAGACATAATTTGTTTACGCAGTTTTTTTTCTGGCAAAAAAATATTGATAATATTATCTTTAGATTTGCTCATTTTACTACCATCTGTTCCTGGAATATACATGGTTTCATTCTGGATTTGTGCTTCTGGTAAAACAAAAACCTCACCAATTTGATTATGAATTCGAGAAGCAACATCTCTAGTCATTTCAATATGCTGCAACTGATCTTTTCCTACGGGTACAATTTCGGCATCATAAAGCAAAATATCAGCAGCCATTAGCATAGGATAGCTAAAAAGACCAGAATTCACGTCCTCTAATCGATCCGCTTTATCTTTAAAAGAATGCGCCAATGTTAATCGTTGATACGGAAAGAAACAGCTCAAATACCAAGACAGTTCTGTGACCTGTGGAATATCACTTTGTCGGTAAAAAACAGTTTTTTCTATATCTAAACCAAAAGCTAGCCAAGTAGCAGCAGTAGAGTAAGTGTTCTCTCTAAGGGTTTTAGCGTCTTTTATTTGTGTCAATGAATGCATGTCTGCTATAAACAAAAAAGATTCATTATTAAGCTGATTAGCCATGTTTATTGCAGGTATTATTGCCCCTAATATGTTACCTAAATGAGGTGTACCTGTACTCTGTACACCCGTAAGAATTCTAGACATAGTATTTTCTTATTTTCCAACAAAGGTAATTTTTTTGACTTGATACCTCAAACCAATTATGTATTTTTGGAACAATGTTGATACTAAAAAAAATATTAATTTTATTCTGGCGTATTTGGTTTTATATTTTGGTGGGAGTCCCTATCCTAATTATATTTCCAATACTTTTAATTTTGACCTCAAGAGAACAATGGTATTCACAATTTTTTGTGGTTGCCAGATTTTGGGCAAAAATTGTATTATACGGAAGTGGCTTTTTCCCTAAAATAACTAAAGAAGAAAAAGTAAATCCTAGCAAAAGTTATATGTTTGTAGCAAATCATACTTCAATGACAGATGTAATGCTAATGCTATATTGTATCAAAAACCCTTTTGTCTTTGTCGGTAAAAAAGAATTAACTAAGATTCCAGTATTTGGTTTTTTTTACAAGCGAACCTGTATTTTGGTAGATCGTAACAATCACAAAAGTAAAAGAGAAGTTTTTAATCGAGCGCAAGCAAGATTAAATAAAGGGAGGAGTATATGTATATTTCCAGAGGGAGGAGTAACAGAAGATGAATCAATAGTCTTAGATGAATTTAAGGACGGCGCTTTTAGGTTAGCGATTGAGCATAAAATACCTATTTTACCACTAACATTTTTGGATAACAAGAAAAGGTTTTCTTACACTTTTTTTAGCGGTAGTCCTGGTATAATGAGAGTGCATATCCATAATGAAATACCAACTACCGAGTTGTCTCTAGAAAATAAAAGAGAACTTAAAGAAAAAACACGAGCTATTATTCTAGAAACATTACTTGCGGATCAAAATAGTTAAGGTAAAGATGTTTTAAATGTTTTCAAAAGTTAAAACTTAAGCCAGAATAAATCCCTAAATAGTACGGCTTAAAATTTCCTGAATTTTCCGAAAACGTGTTAAATTGGTACTTGAAAATAGGCTCTATATTTAATCTTAATTTATCAAATAATTTGTAATCAACCCCCACTCCAAGATTACCACTAAAACTCACGGTGTTTAGGTTGTTAGCCTTACCTATTGACATTTTGTAATCTATAGTTTCAATAGAAATATTATTATTTTCTAGAAATAATGTACTAACACCCCCAATAGCATGTATACTTAGTTTTTTGTCGACTAATGCATATTTAGCTTCTAACGGAACTTCTAAATAGCCAATTTGTTGATTTAATAAGCCTATGGTTTGTTCTTGTTTTAAGTTAGTACTAACACTATTCTGTTCACGACTAGAGTCATTACCATAATCAGAAATCGAAAGAGTAGAAGCATTTGTCGCATAGTCTATATTTTTGTTTTTTCCATCAGCTATAGAGGCATACCCGAATGCTATACCTTCAGTATTATAGCTTAGGTCTACTTTGTTAATTCCAGAACGAATACTTAATTTTTTATTAAGATTATAAGATACCTGAATGCCATAACTAAGGTTAATCAGTCCTTCTTTCTTGTTATCCGAATATTGAGAATCAATGGGAGATCCATTCCCTATAGAACTATAATAAACAGGAGCTACAGTAGGCGTTAAATTCCATTTTTTAAAAAGATTAGATTTATCAACTAAGCTCTCTTTTTTGTCTTTTTTTATGGATTCTAAAATAGATTTTTTAGAAGTAGTATTCCCTTCTTTTTCTACTAGTATCTTGTCAGATGTAATACTTTTATAATTATTTTCAGCAATTTTTATATCATCTTTACCATTTTTAATATTTGGTATAGTAGTATTAAAAACCATTTGTTTTTCTTTCAGGAGATCATTTGTTTTTGATTTTTCGATTACGGTATTTTGAGAAATAGACTGATTTCCTTTTTTAGAAAGAATAGAATTGTTTGATGAGGTGTTCTTATTTATAAAAGTATTTGCTCCTTGGTACTCTTTTTTATAGCGGATATTTTGAGTTATAGCTTTGAGAGGATTAGTCGTATTTTGAGTAGGCTTTTGTGTAACTCCCACAATAGTATTATTTAGTATCAAACTATTGAGAGGTTTATCGCTATTAGAATCTTTACTTTTTTTATTAGAATTAGAGACATCACTTGTTTTCTTATCCATATTTAATAAAACAACCGCATCATCAGGCACTACAGGAGTATTAGTCAGTGTTTTCTTATTTCCCTTAGATTTTATTTCTGAATTAGTAAGTATAGTATTTTTCTTGTTTCCATCCTTTAAAGCAATAGATCCTACTGTAAATAGAAGTGCAATTAATGCAGCAGTGCCGCCTAATCGAAACCAAAAAGGAATAATTAACACCTTTCGTTTTTGCTTTCTGTTTTGATATGCTTTTATTTTTTTCCAAACAGCATCATTAGGACTAATTTCAAAATCCTTAAATTTCTCTTGGAATAATCGATCTATGTTTTTATTGTAGCTCATCTTCGTTCTTCATTTGATTTAGAATAAGGCTCATAACTCATTTCAATTTTTTCTTTTAAAATATTTCTAGCTCTGGCTAGATTAGACTTAGAAGTACCTATAGAAATTTTGAGCATTTCTGCTATTTCTTTATGAGAGTAACCATCCAGTACATAAAGATTAAACACTAATCGATACCGATTAGGTAATTGTTGTATAATCTGTAATAAATAATCTAAAGAAATAAGCTCCTCATCAACCTCTATATTTGTTTCCTCTATCTGGTCGTCATGGATAATTTCAAAAACTTTTTGTTTTCTATATTTTTGTAAAACCGTATTTATAGTTACCCTTTTTATCCACCCTTCAAAAGAACCCTGCCCTTTATATTGTTGTATTTTGTTATAAATAGTTATAAAAGCATCTTGTAAGTTGTCCTCTGCAGATGTATAGCTATTAGAGTATTTAAGACATATTGAAAATAATTTGTCACAGAATAATTTATACAATTGCTCCTGTGCCTTGGGATCTTGTTTTTTGCAATCTTTTATGAGCTGTTTTAAACTCACGAATAGTTATTTTTAATATGATTAATATTGATTACTTTATACTAATAATTATAAATCTCTCATTAAAAATGGATTTCCCATAGTTACATTTTTTTTACAAAAAACAAGTATTTACATTTCTAGTTTTACGTATTTTAAAAATAACTTTCCTTTTTAGAAAATGAGTTATAGCTAGTTTGTTATTGTTAAAAATTGTATTACAATTATGCGGGGTAAAAGACTGAAAATTTAACAGATTGCAATCAAACGTTTTTATAGAAAAGGAACCTTTTACCGTACGTTTGTTTTTAACCATTTTACAGGGATTATAAACAAAAAGGTCATTAATAAAAACGTTAATATAATCACGATAATGAATGCTGTCATTGTAACCCTTCGTTTTTATACATGATGACAAAAAATAAATATGGTTGCGTCTGAAATATAATGTTTTTTAGCAGTTTTACCTTTTCTTGTAGAGTTTA
>CAVYIL010000280.1:0-20443 GCA_963768325.1 uncultured Flavobacteriaceae bacterium
AGCATTTCCTGTGCTTAATATCACACCTTTATCTATTTCAAAACCAGACCCATTAGCTTCAAAATACCCAATACCATTAAATCCTTGGGCTGTTCCTGTATAAGATAAAAAGTTACTTACCTGAGCACATGGACTATCAATTAATATATCTTCTATTAATTGCTGCGTTGTATATGAAGTATCGTCTACAGATATTACCTGACCTCTAACCGAAAACGTTGAGATTATACATAATCCCAAACATAACAATACCTTTTTAAAAAAAATTCTCTTAACCATTGACCAATTATATTTATACATCAAATCGAAATAAGCCTCTTAAAAAGAACTTATTCTCGAACAAACACTAAATAATTAATAATTAGCCCTTTATAATCATTAATTCTATTATTAAACACAATTATTACGGTTATAGTATACTAAATCAATTATTTAACATTTAATCAACTTGTTTACTTGCCGTGTTTTAAAGATAGTTTAAAAGTACGATTGAACAATAGAGTTAAATATTTATCTAACTAACCTTTTTGCTTTTTCTTTAATTATATCAGCTACAGGTCTTCCTTCGATATTACTTTCTAACCACGAAAGAATATCTAGGTATAAAAAAGATCTTTTTTCATACGGATGATTTTCGTATTTTTTTAAAGTCTTGTGTAGTTTTTTAAATTCATCTTTTATTTGGTGTGGAAATATATCTCCTAAATTTTTGAGAAATTTGATCATCTCTTTCTGCACTTCGTGTAAATCATCCATTTTAATCAAAAACCTATATGTTTCTTTTAATTGGCGTTCTAAATGGTAATCCATCCCCGCTTCATAATGCGCTACCAAGCTTAGTACACGAGAAAAGCACATTAGATCCTCTCTCATTTTTAAAGATTTGTTATTGATAATCTTAGAAAGATATTCTATACACTTCTTATGGTTAGCCATACCAAAATATAAGCACCCTATTTTATAATACAAAACCATAATATGATGATCATCAATTCGGTCTTTATAATCTAAAATACCTTGCAGAATTTCATCAATTAAATATTCCCCTTCATCAAAAGTACCCTCTAAAAAATGAATATTCAATCTATTATTATAAACAAATTGAAACGACAATACTTCAATGTTATCATCTTTAGGAAAGTTTTCAGCATTTATAGTTTCTTCTAATGCAAATAAAGTTTTTTTTAGTTGTGTTTTTCCTTTTATCAAATACAATGATTCTAACAAATAATGATTTCCTCTTAGAAAAAAAACAGGATTAAGAACAATCATTTTTGGGTTATCATAAAAGAGATCAACCCATTTCATAGAATATTTATAACAAGACAAAAAATCTTGAATCATAAAACTATACCATAAATGAGCTTTATACAACCATAATTTTTCTCTAAAACCCAAAATATTCCAATCATAATCTGGCAATTTACTTTCAAAATAATTAGTAATTTCTTTATGTTCTTTATCATTTCTTACATAGCCCCTTTTCAGCATTAACCCATATAATTGAAGTGATAAATTAGAAAACTTACTTGTCAAAACATTTTTAATACTAAGCATTTTTGCCTCAATAGCTAATTCATCCGCCCTACTATTAATACTTCTAGTAATATACTGTGTTTCGATTATTTTTTCCAGCTCTACAATTTCATACGCAGAATTATTCTCCTCGTTTTCTTTTGCCAAAGCTTTAGCCTTGTCTAAAATCTTTAAACTTTGTTTATATAACCCTTTATGATAAAGAATACTAGCAAAATCCATTTGCTCTCTTATTTGCGATCTAATATTCTGATGCAAAGGACTTAATCTAAGACTTATTAATATCTGTTTATACAAATGTGCTTTCAGGTTAGAAACCTGTTGTTTTTTCACAATCCCCTTTGATACAATCTCATCTTCATCTAATGAATCACTCTTATCTATATAATTAAAAAGAGCTAAAAATTTAGAATCTGTATTCACTCCTAATCGACCTACATAAACCTTAAACTGTCGCTTTTCGGACTTAGAAAGTGACTTTACTAAAATAAATAAAGAATCTTTTTGGGTATTAGTCATTGTAGGAAAATATATTTTAATTAACTGATTATCAATGTTTTAAATCTAGTATAAAACATTTTAGCATTGTAATACCAAATGAATATATACCATTATTCGAAAAACCAAAATATAAATTTGTAAGAAATTAGAGAAACATCCTACCAAAATATTTTATAAAGATGTTCTTTTTTTAAAGATATTCAACCTATAATTCACAGAATTCTTATGAACGCTAATAAAATCCAAATTTTTGACACGACTCTTAGAGATGGAGAACAAGTCCCTGGCTGCAAATTAAACACGCAACAAAAATTAATTATCGCAGAACAACTTGACCTACTAGGTGTTGATGTTATTGAAGCTGGATTCCCAATTTCGAGCCCTGGAGATTTTAATTCAGTTTCTGAAATTGGTAAAATAGTGAAACACGCATCTGTATGCGGACTAACCAGAGCTGTCGAAAAAGATATTAAAGCTGCAGGTGAAGCCCTAAAATATGCTAAAAGGCCTAGAATACATACAGGAATTGGCACTTCTGAGTCTCATATCAAATACAAATTCAACTCTACCCAAGAAAAAGTTATCGAAAGAGGTATTGCGGCAGTGAAATACGCTAAAAAATTTGTTGAAGATATAGAATTCTATGCAGAAGATGCAGGACGTACGGATAACGAGTTTTTAGCACGAGTCTGTGAAGCCATGATAAAAGCTGGCGCAACCGTGCTTAATATACCCGACACAACAGGTTATTGTCTTCCAGACGAGTATGGCGCAAAAATAAAATACCTAAAAGAAAACGTAAAAGGAATTGACTCTGTTACTATTTCCTGCCACTGCCATAATGACTTAGGTTTAGCTACAGCTAATTCTTTAGCAGGAATTATTAATGGTGCTAGGCAGATAGAATGCACTATAAACGGGATAGGAGAACGTGCAGGTAATACTTCTTTAGAAGAAATAGTAATGATAATGAAACAACATCCTTATCTAAATATCAACACAGCTATTAACACAAAATTACTATATGAAACTAGCCAAATGGTAGCGGATAATATGGGTATGTTTGTTCAACCTAATAAAGCAATTGTTGGTGCAAATGCATTTGCCCACAGCTCAGGAATACATCAAGATGGTGTTATAAAAAACAGAGAAACCTACGAAATTATCGACCCCGTAGAGGTTGGCGTTACCGAATCAGCAATAATACTTACCGCCAGAAGTGGCAGAGCAGCCCTAGCCTATAGAGCAAAAAAAGTTGGATATGAACTAACCAAGCTACAATTAGATGAAGCATACCCTAATTTTCTACAATATGCAGATAAAAAGAAAGAAGTAGTAGATCAGGATATACATATAATCATGAAAAACTCTAACATCATTTCCGAAGTAATAGCCTAAATAATCAACCCCTTTTACACACCTTTAGTTTACAAAAACCTAAAGGCATAAAATTACAATTACCTAAATGAAAAAAACCTTATTCGACAAAGTCTGGGATGCTCACAAGGTCAAGGAAATAGAAAACGGACCGCAAATACTATATATAGACAAACACTTAATCCATGAGGTTACAAGCCCTCAAGCATTTAAAGAACTCGAACAACGAGAAATCCCCGTGTTTAGACCTAATCAAATTGTTGCTACTGCAGATCATAATACTCCAACGGTTAATCAACACTTACCTATTAAAGACAAATTATCTAAAGAATTACTACAGCAACTAACTACAAATTGTAATAAAAACAATATTACTCTTTATGGTCTTGGTCATCAATATAATGGAATTGTTCATGTAATTGCTCCCGAGCTAGGTATTACCCAACCAGGTATGACAATAGTTTGTGGAGATAGTCATACCTCCACACATGGTGCTTTTGGAACAATAGCCTTTGGGATAGGAACAAGTCAAGTAGCACAAGTATTTGCTAGTCAATGTTTATTGCTACAAAAACCCAAAAGCCTACGAGTTAATGTTAATGGAAAATTAAAGGCAGGAGTTTTACCTAAAGATGTTATTCTATACATCATCGCTAAACTAGGTACCAATGCAGGTACTGGATATTTCTGTGAGTATGCAGGAAATGTGTTCGAAGAAATGTCTATGGAAGGACGTATGACTGTATGCAATATGAGTATAGAAATGGGAGCCCGTGGTGGCATGATAGCCCCTGACGAAACTACATTTCAATATATTAAAGATCGAGAATTTGCTCCTAAAGGAAAAAATTTTGATACTAAAGTTGCCTATTGGAAAACATTACCTACAGACGATGAAGCCGTTTTTGACAAAGAATATCATCTAAACGCAGAAGATATTGAACCAATGATAACCTATGGTACTAACCCAGGGATGGGGATCAAAATCACTGAAAACATTCCTAAAACGGATAATGCATCTTTCGAAAAATCTTTAGCCTATATGAATTTTGAAAAAGGGCAATCTTTAATAAATCAAAAAATAAACTATGTATTTATTGGTAGTTGCACCAATAGTAGAATTGAAGATTTTAGAGTTGCCGCTAATTATATTAAAGGAAAGAAAAAAGCTGATAATGTTACTGCTTGGCTGGTTCCTGGATCAAAACAAGTAGAAAAACAAATCATCGAAGAGGGACTAAAACAAGTGTTTGAAAATGCTGGTTTTGAACTTCGTCAACCTGGTTGCTCCGCTTGTTTAGCTATGAATGATGATAAAATTCCAGAAGGAGAATACTGTGTTTCTACATCTAATAGAAATTTTGAAGGAAGACAAGGTCAGGGCGCTAGAACAATTCTTACTAGTCCTTTAGTAGCAGCAGTAACAGCTATTGAAGGTAAAATTGTAGATATAACCAATCAATTAAACTAAATCCAATGGATAAATTCATAAAACTCATATCTTCTGCTATACCAATAAAAATAGAAAATGTAGATACGGATCAAATCACTCCTGCACGATTTCTAAAAACCACAAATCGCAAAGGATTTGAAGATATTTTATTTAGAGATTGGCGACACAATAAAGAAGGCAGTATAAACACAGATTTCCCTCTAAACAATCCAAAATATTCTGGTACTATTCTTGTCGCTGGAGATAATTTTGGATGTGGTTCTAGTCGAGAACATGCAGCATGGGCCTATCCATGACTATGGATTCAAGGTTGTTGTTTCTAGTTTTTTTGCAGATATTTTCAAAGGAAATTGTCTTAATAATGGAATACTACCTGTACAGGTGTCTCCAGAATTTCTAGAGCAATTATTTATCGAAATATCAAATGATCCGGACACTAAATTAGAGGTGGATCTCGAAAATGAAAAAATAACTGTTTTGTCAACAAATTCTTCTGAAAAATTTGAAATCAATAATTATAAAAAAACATGTCTCATCAATGGATATGATGACATTGATTTTTTACTAAGTAACGCTTCAGAAATAGAAAGATTTGAACAATCTTTATTAGTAAAATAGCGCAATAAAAATGAGAAGATTCGGAACAATATAATTTATCTTTGTATCAATTGTATAACAATCAAAATAAATTAAAAAAACAGTCTTCTTCCCCTAATAGATAAATTATGAATTTAGATATCGCAGTATTATCAGGAGATGGAATCGGTCCAGAAGTAACCATCCAAGCTATTAAAGCCCTAGAAGCTATAGCACACAGTTTTAACCATACTTTTGTTTTTAAAGAAGGACTTGTTGGTGCCATAGCTATCGAAAAGACAGGAAGCCCTTTGCCAGATGAAACACTAGAACTTTGTGTTAATACACATGCGGTATTGTTTGGTGCAATAGGAGACCCAAAATATGATAACAATCCAGACATAAAAATACGTCCAGAAAAAGGTTTGTTAAAATTACGAAAAGAACTAGGTCTATTTACTAATATTAGACCTGTACAAGCATATGACTCTTTACTAAGCAAATCCCCCCTAAAATCAGAATTTATTCAAGGAACGGATTTTACTATCTATCGGGAGTTAACTGGTGGAATATATTTTGGAGAAAAAAACTTAAGCGAAGATGGCAATACCGCATCAGACTTATGCATATACACAACAGCAGAAATCCAACGCATAGCTCATTTAGCTTTTAAAGCAGCACAAAATAGAAGAAAAAAATTAACCTTAATTGATAAAGCGAATGTTCTAGAAACCTCGCGCCTATGGAGAAAAGTAGTTACTGAGGTATCTAAAGAATATCCAGATGTATCATTAGATTTTCTATTCGTTGACAATGCAGCAATGCAAATGATATTAAACCCTAGACAATTTGATGTAATCCTAACAGAAAACATGTTTGGAGACATCATATCTGACGAAGCAAGTGTTATAGGAGGATCAATTGGTCTACTAGCCTCTGCATCAATCGGTAATCGATTCTGTTTATTCGAGCCCATTCATGGATCCTATCCACAGGCAAAAGATAAAGGGATTGCTAATCCTATTGCAGCAATACTTTCTGCAGCAATGTTATTAGAACATTTTAACCTATTAGAGGAAGCCGATGCTATAAAAAATGCAGTTAATAAATCTCTAGAACTTAACATTTCAACACCAGACCTTAATACAGAAAACCCTCTTTCTACAGAAAAAGTTGGTGATTTTATAGCGGACTATATTCTAAACCCAGAGGACACTAATCTTAATTTTGAAAACATACACGTAGGTCAATCTACCATCATTTAATTTAAAAATATTCTATAAAAAAATAGCTGCCTTTTTATCAGATAGCTATTTTTTTATAGAAGTAGTTTAAACCTTTTTGATTCTGGTGGAAAAAAATCAATTTTTTAAATATCGCAAAACATTTTCTTCAATTCGTTTATCAACCTGCGAGACATCAGCTTTTAAAAACGTAGAACCTGTGATATTTTCGTAAAGCTCGATGTAACGGTCAGACACGGAAACGATATACTGATCGGTCATTTCAGGAATTTGTTGACCTTCTTTACCCTGAAAACCATTATTTATCAACCACTGCCTTACAAACTCCTTGGATAACTGTTTCTGAGATTCTCCATTAAGTTGTCTTTCCTCATACCCATCTCCATAAAAATATCGAGAAGAATCAGGTGTATGAATTTCATCAATCAGTACAATTTTACCATCTTTAGTTTTTCCAAACTCATATTTGGTATCTACCAAAATTAAGCCTCGTTTGGCAGCAATCTCTGTACCTCTCTGAAATAATTTTCGTGTATAATCCTCCAAAACTAAATAATCTGCTTCAGAAACTATCCCTTTTACTAATATCTCTTCTCTAGAAATGTCCTCATCATGCTCTCCATTATCCGCCTTAGTCGAAGGCGTAATAATCGGTTGAGGAAACTTATCGTTCTCTTTCATCCCATCTGGCATTGCTACTCCACATAATAATCTCTTACCAGTATTATACTCACGAGCAGCATGACCTGACAAATACCCTCTAATCACCATTTCTACCTTAAAAGGTTCGCATAAATACCCAATAGCAACATTAGGATCAGGGGTGTCAATTAACCAATTCGGCACTATATCTTCTGTATCCTTCATCATCTTGGTTGCGATCTGATTCAGAATTTGACCTTTAAAAGGAATTCCCTTTGGCATTACAACATCAAAAGCAGATAACCTATCCGTAGCAATCATAACCAGAATTTCATCATTGATATTATATACTTCTCTTACTTTTCCTTTATAAACTGATTTTTGACCTGGAAAATTATAGTTAGTAGCTACTATTGTATTCATTTTGTTAGTTTGTAAGTTTTGAACAACTAGAAATTTATATTTTTTAGAATTCATCTAACTGAAATTGACTAAAAAACTGAACAAATATAACAAACTATCTCTATCTCTATGAAGTGGTTTAAACTTTTTTGATTCTGGCGAAAAATAAGTGTTTTTTTGCACTTCATAGCAATGTTATGGGGTAATAAAAAAACGAAAATTGAGTAAAAAAGAACATTTTATATAACGAATTGAAAAAAGTTTAAACCAGTTCTATTTTAGTATTTATAAAAATAACTCACATACAACCTTTAATACTACAATTTATTCATTTCTATGCTCTATCTCTTTATAAGCAGCAATTACTTCTTTTACCAATCTATGGCGAATGACATCTTTATCATCTAGATAAATCATGCCTATACCTTGCACATTCTTAAGCACTAATAAGGCTTCCTTTAGCCCCGAGGTAATTCTACGTGGCAAATCTATCTGTCCCGGATCACCAGTGATCATAAATTTAGCATTTTTACCCATCCGAGTAAGAAACATTTTCATCTGAGCATGAGTAGTATTCTGTGCTTCATCGAGTATTACAAAAGCATTATCTAATGTACGACCACGCATAAAAGCCATAGGAGCAATTTGTATATAACCTTTTTCTACTAAGCCATCTAATTTTTCTGGTGGAATCATATCCCGTAACGCATCGTATAGAGGTTGCATATACGGATCTAATTTTTCTTTTAAATCACCTGGCAAAAAACCCAAGTTCTCACCAGCTTCCACAGCAGGACGTGTAAGAATAATACGTTTAACTTGTTTTTCTTTCAAGGCTTTTACCGCCAAAGCTACTCCTGTATAGGTTTTACCAGTACCAGCAGGACCAATAGCAAAAACCATGTCATTTTTATTCATAGCCTCTACAAGCTTACGTTGGTTTGCTGTTTGCGCTTTTATAAGCTTACCTCCTACACCATGAACCAATACCTCGCTACTAATATCAGAAGTTTCATAATCCGCTTTACTTACACTTGTCAAAACACGTTCTATAGCGTTTTCATCCAGTTTATTATATTTAGCAAAATGATCTAAGAGCATATTAAAACGAGTATCAAACTCTTCGAGCATTTCCTCATCTCCATACACCTTAATTTTGCTACCTCTTGCTACAATTTTTAGCTTAGGAAAATATTTTTTCAATAACTGAATATTATTATTCTGTAACCCGAAAAACTCTCTCGGATTAATTTCTGTGAGTTCAATGATGAGTTCGTTCAAAAGCTATATAAGTTTTAATATGATTTCTTTTTAGGATTGACTAAGTTTGCTAAAGTTGTTTCCGTTCTATGTAAAAAATAAAGATAAATAAATTAACTTTAGAATACAATAAACATTATTTTTTCAACTTAAAGAAAAAGAGCTAAATAACAAATTTACATAATTTTTAAACCCATATTATCAAAAGATTTTAACAATTCATAAACATGCCAATTATCACATTAACAACAGATTTCGGAATCAAAGATCATTTTGTGTCTGCGGTAAAAGGGGCAATTTATACGGAGTTACCAAAAGCTAAAATTGTTGATATATCCCACGAAATTTCTCCATTTCATATCACAGAAGCAGCATATATTATCCAAAATGCATATAAAAACTTTCCTAAAGGAAGCATACATATCATAGGTATTGATAGTGAACTTAATCCTGAAAATAGTCATATTGCTGTAAAATTAGACGATCATTATTTTATATGTGCTAATAATGGATTAATTAGTTTAATCGCTTCTGAATTTAGACCAGAAAAAAGTGTAAAAATAAATATCCACGATACTATAAGCTCCAATTTTCCTGTACTAGACGTATTTGTCACGGTAGCATGTCATATCGTTAGAGGCGGAACATTAGAAGTTGTAGGTAAACCTATATCCAAAATTAAAATCATCAAAGGAATTACTCCTATAGTGAACTTAGGAGACAAACAAATTGTAGGTAGTATTATTTACATAGATAACTATGGAAATCTAATAACAAACATTACCCGTAAATTTTTTGAAGAAATAGGAAAAGGTCGAAAATTTAAAATTACTGCTAGAACAGCTGTCTTCGATTATGTATATAATCGGTATAGTGATGCTATTAACTTTAATATAGAGAAAAGTAAACGAGAGGAAGATGGAAAAAAGTTAGCAATTTTTAACTCCTCTGGTTATTTGGAGCTTGCTATCTATAAAAGTAATCCTAAAACAGTCGGGGGAGCTTCTAGTTTATTCGGGTTAAATTATAGAGATGCCGTAAGTGTAAATTTTGAATAATCGAATATTTTAAAAATAATTTTAGAACCTCAAGTACTTACTTACAAAATAAATTCACGCACTTCGTCCGTTTATTTATGGTATTAACATCAGTATCTCTAACGTCTAATTAATAAAAGAAATGAACATAGTTTTAATTATTTTTGGAATCAATTTAAACAGCTTATCACGCTAGGATAGTACAAAGTAAAAGAAAAATGGTGTTAACCAATACTATAACTAAATTGCATAAAAAATGAACTTCGTAACTTTAAACAAAATTAGGTAAAAGACATAGCGGCTATCAACCGGAAAAAACAACTAGATATAACAAATGATAATACGAATCGTTAAAATGGGATTTGTCCCGGAACAAATAAGTCATTTCTTAGAAAACTTTGAACGAAATAAAGACAAAATTCGAAATTTTAAAGGGTGTACTCACCTAGAACTGATTAGGGACATACACCAAACCAATCAATTTTTCACTTACAGTCATTGGGAATCTGAAGAAGATCTCAATAACTACAGAAACTCTTCGTTATTCAAAAGTGTTTGGGCTAATACTAAAATAAAATTTAATCAAAAACCGGAAGCTTGGAGCGTAACCCGATATGTAAATTAAGAAATGGTAATAAGTTTTTTTTTGACAGAGAACTGGTTTAAACTTTTTTGATTCTCGCAAAAAAGTTTTATCCAATTCAATAGATAATTGATAAAAAACAATGTTTTTAATATCAAAAACCACATTTTTAAAACATAAAAAATACAAACTAAAATTATGCTAGCAATAATACGAAAAGAGATTAACACCTTTTTTGCATCAGCAGTAGGATATTTGGTAATCGGATTTTTTTTAATCCTAAATGGTCTTTTTCTTTGGGTTTTTAAGGGGCAATATAACATTCTAGACAGTGGGTTTGCAGATCTTTCTCCATTTTTTCAGATCGCTCCTTGGATATTACTATTCCTTATTCCAGCTATAACTATGCGTAGCTTATCTGAGGAAAAAAAACAAGGTACTTTAGAATTATTACTTACTAAACCATTACACCCTATTTTATTAATTACTGGAAAATTCCTAGGTTGCTTTTTATTAATTTGTATCACTTTAATACCTAGCCTATTATATGTACTCACAATATACCAACTAGGGAGTCCTATAGGTAATCTTGACACAGGTAGCTCCATAGGGTCGTATGCTGGGCTATTATTACTCAGTGCTTCTTATACCGCAATAGGTACATTTTCTTCCTCAATCACCCACAATCAGATCGTAGCTTTCCTATCCGCTTTCTTTCTATCTTTCTTTTTTTATTTTGGTTTTGACGGAATGGCAAATCTAAACCTATTTAGCACTTCAAATTTCTCCATCGAGCAATTAGGAATGTTACTGCATTATGAACGTATTAGTCGAGGAGTAGTCGATACTAGAGACATCTTTTATTTTCTAAGTATAACAACGCTTTTTATAATTCTAACTCATTTTGTAATCAAGAAAGAGGGCTTCAAAAAAAAAATAAGACCTATTTTATATATCGTAAGTGCTACAATTATTCTCAACATTATTGGTCACTCTCTATATAAGCGATTTGATCTTACACAAGATGGTCGGTTTACATTATCAAAAGCAACCGTAAATCTTATCAAGGAAGTAAACGCTCCAATAGCTATTGATATCTTATTAAAAGGAGATTTCCCTCCAGAATTTAAACGTTTACAAACTGAAACTAAACAGTTATTGGAAGAATTTAACTCCTTAAACCCAAAAATAAAAAACATTTTTACCAACCCTTTAAAAGAAGCCGATATTCGTCATGAAACAATAGAAGAACTACAACGATATGGTCTTACCCCTATGGAAGTAAGTGTTCAAGAAAATGGAAAAACAGAAATCGAAACTATCGTCCCATGGGCAATAATAAATTATCAAAACCGTAAAGTTAAAATTCCACTAATAAAAAACAGTATTGGAGCAACATCAGAAGAGCGAGTTAATAATTCAATTCAGCAATTAGAATACGCCTTTGCAGATGGTCTAAAAAAACTTATACACCCCAAAAAAGGTAAAATAGCAGTTCTAAAAGGTAATGGACAATTGCCAGATATTAAGATTGCAGATTTTATAAGAACTATTCAGGAACATTATTTTGTGGGAGCATTTACATTAGACTCGGTAGCCACTAATCCCGAAAAAACTATTGAAGATCTTCATAAATTTGATTTGATTATTAATGCCAAACCAACTGAAGCTTTTACCGAAAAAGAAAAATATGTATTAGACCAGTTTATAATGAATGGAGGAAAATCTTTATGGTTAATAGAATCCGTATCCATAGAAATCGATAGCCTATTTAATCCCGAAGGCTCCACTATTGCTTTTATGCAAGACTTACGACTAGGAGATGCTTTATTCTCATATGGAGCAAGAGTAAACCCACTAATAGTCAACGACCTATATTCTGCGCCATTAGTTTTAGCTAGTGGAGAAGGCAAAAACACGCAATTTACCCCTTATCCATGGTTTTATGCTTCCCTCTCCAAAAGCGAAAGCAATCACCCTATAGTTAAAAATACTGAAGCCGTAAAATTTGAATTTTCAAATCAAATCGATACCCTAAAAAATAATATTAAAAAAACTATTTTATTAAGTAGTTCTGATAAATCTAAATTAGAGGGAGTTCCTAAAGAATTAAATATTAATATAATCAAAAAAAAACCAGACATACTCAGTTACAACCAAGGGAATCAAAATCTAGCAATTTTATTAGAAGGCGAATTTAAATCGAATTATAAAAATAGAATAAAACCTATTAAAATAAATAATCCATTAGATTCTAGCATCGAAACTAAAATGGTGATTATAGCTGATGGTGATGTTATAAAAAATCAAGTTAAAAAAAATAAACCTCTAGAATTAGGCTATGACCCATATCTCAATACAAAATATGGAAATAAAGAATTTTTATTAAATACCATCAATTATTTAATGGATGATTCTGGCTTGATTGAAGTGCGAAGTAAAGAAATTAGTATCCCGTTTTTGAATATCGAAAAAGTGGTTGAAAACAAAACGTTCTGGCAAGTAATCAATATCCTGACACCCATGTTATTACTTATCATTTTTGGTTTATTATTTTCATTTACACGAAAAAAGAAATATCAAAATCAATAATTCTATTGGGTATCAGATATATTAATTAATTTTGCTAAAATATTTAATCCATAAATGCGAATCATTTGTTAATAACTAAAGTTTTTAGAACACTAAAATACTTGTAGATTACAATTATATTTGCGTAAAGTGCACATAACAAATTTACACATGAAATTTATAGTATCCAGCTCATACTTACTAAAGCAACTTCAGGTATTAGGAGGTGTTATCAGCAGCAGCAACAACACTTTACCTATTTTAGACAACTTTTTACTAGAGTTAGATAATAATACATTATTAGTATCTGCATCAGACATAGAAACCACAATAGTTACAAAATTAACAGTAGAATCAGAGGACAAAGGAGTAATAGCTGTACCTGCTAAATTACTTCTTGAGACGCTTAAAACTTTCCCAGAACAACCATTAACCTTTATTTCTAGGGATAACAATACTATAGAAATCAGTTCTAACCACGGTAAATATTCTCTTGCATATGCCAGCGGAGAAGAGTTTCCTAAAGCAGTTGAATTAGAAGACCCTAGTTACTCCAATATACTCGGAGATATCTTAGCCACCGCTATAAGTAAAACAATATTTGCCACCGGAAATGATGATTTAAGACCAGTTATGAGTGGTGTTTTTTTTCAATTTTCTACAGAATGCTTAACTTTTGTAGCTACTGATGCTCATAAATTAGTTAAATATTCTCGCGAAGATTTAAAAGCATCTCAGACTGCTGAATTTATCATGCCCAAAAAACCACTAAATTTGTTAAAAAGTATTTTAGCCGGAAGCGATAGCGATGTATTAATAGAATACAATGAATCTAATGCTAAATTTTCTTATGATGATACAGAGCTATTTTGCAGATTGATCGATGGTAAATACCCTAATTATGAAGCTGTAATCCCTAAAGAAAACCCTAATAAACTAAGCGTTAATCGTGACCAGTTTTTAAACTCCGTGCGTAGAGTATCCATATTTTCTAATAAAACCACTCATCAGATTCGTCTAAAAATCGCTGGAGCAGAATTAAATATATCCGCAGAAGATATCGATTACTCCAATAAAGCAGAAGAGCGTCTTACCTGTGATTACCAAGGTGATGATATGCAAATTGGGTTTAACTCTCGCTTTTTAAGCGAAATGCTTAATAATCTAAATGCTAATGATGTACAACTAGAAATGTCCCTGTCTAATCGAGCAGGAATTCTCACTCCCATTGATGGACTAGATGAAGGAGAAAATGTGACCATGTTAGTTATGCCAGTGATGATAAACAAATAGAGAATCCTGACCAAATTATAAATTAAAAAAATCCAATCACAATAAAATATGATTGGATTTTTTTAATCATAGAAGTGGTTTAAACTTTTTTAATTCGCTATAAAATCCCTGACTTATAGTCACACTGACAAAATTCATCAACACTACAATATAACCCCGTTTTTAAAGACTTTAACGTAGTATTACCTAAATAATATCATAAATATTAAAAAATATTTTAACCCCATAACATATCAACTAATACTTGGCACTATCTTTGACTTTAGATAAATAATTAATTTAAATTTTAAACATGAGTAAAGGAACAGTAAAATTCTTCAATGATGCCAAAGGATTTGGATTCATAACTGAAGAAGGTTCTAACAAAGAACATTTTGTACACATTTCTGGATTAATCGACGAAGTACGCGAAGGCGATCGGGTTGAATTTGATTTACAGGAAGGTAAAAAAGGATTAAACGCGGTAAATGTAAAAGTAATTTAATATATACTATTTAATTTTTTAATTATAATAGCCTGTCAAATTTGACGGGCTATTATTTTGTTCAAAAGAATTTATTCGACTAAATCACTCTTTCTAATAGACAAAAAATTGTTTGATTACAACCTATATCTGAATAAATATTCTTTAATATAAATAAAAATAAAAAAAGGTAAAAACTGTTAAATCAATTTATTAATACTATATTCGTGTTTTATTATATTTTAACATTATAACAATGAATAAAGGAACAGTAAAATTCTTCAATGATTCCAAAGGATTTGGATTCATAACTGAAGAAGACTCAAACAAAGAACATTTTGTACACATCTCAGGATTAATCGATGAAGTTCGTGAAGGCGATCAAGTCGAATTCGATCTACAAGAAGGTAAAAAAGGATTAAACGCAGTAAATGTTAAAGTAATTTAATATTTAATTTTTTAATTTTTTTATTGAAATAGCCTGTCAAGAATTGACGGGCTATTTCAATAAAAAAATTAAAGGTTTATAATAAATATCTGAATTATCAGCTTAATAAGAAGCGGTTTATAAACCTCTATCATAATAGCATTAATTCATAAAAATAAAATTAAACGCTATCTAAACGTTTTAATCAATTTATTAACACTACCTTTGTGCCATATTTTATTTTAAATTTTAACAATGAATAGAGGAACAGTAAAATTCTTCAATGATTCCAAAGGATTTGGATTTATAACTGAAGAAGACTCAAACAAAGAACATTTTGTACACATCTCAGGATTAATCGATGAAGTTCGTGAAGGTGATGCAGTAGAATTCGATTTACAAGAAGGTAGAAAAGGATTAAACGCAATAAATGTTAAAGTAATCTAAGTATTACTTTATACGTTTTTAAACTAAATGAGACTAATTTTTTAAAAATAGTCTCATTTTTTTAGACACTTTCCATAAAGCTCCCTTTTAAGATAGATATTATTATTCTTTAAGAGCTGAAAAATCTCGTATTGCAGTATTTGGTTCCATAATAGTATAACCTTTCCAAAATTCAGGATCATATTTAGACAAAATAGTAGGTTTTACAGCTATATTTTCTTTACTTTTAGAGTATTCTTCTGTTGATATATTATGCGAATCGAAAATAACGATTTCATATTTCTGATAATTAGAAAAAACAACATCAAGATGTAGTGACAATTCATTCTGTTTACGCCTTCCTTTAACATGCTTATTTTTCTCGATAATTTTTAACGGTCTATTTACTCCAGACTTTAAACAAACCTCTTTCTCTATGTATTTGGGACTATATTTATTGCTTGTTCCTCTAGAAAAAATTGTTTTCCCTCTATAAATAGTTTTTTCTGAACCGAAACCAAACAGCTTGAATTTATTTAGTGATTTTACATTATCATAATCAATGCGCATAATCGCAAAATCCTGTGTGTTGACATATAGTATTCCTTTAAAATCCTCATTCCTTTTAGGTGAAAAGTCAATTACATAAACACTACTATCATCAATTGTTGTATAATCTATAATTTTAAAATTATACCTTCCAGATTTATGAATAACATTCAGTTTAGAATCTTTATGAATAAATAATTGTGAGAATATATCTTGAATTTTAGATTTTCTAGAGTCTAAAAAAAGTGAACCTTCCTTTTTTTCTATTTCATCCTTAAGCTCAGCGGCATCTTCATTGGTTTTAAAAACAGAATCCACTTGTACCTTTGTGCTTAAAAAAAAACCAGACTTAATTTTTAAATAGGAATCTTGTTTTATATTTTCTTTAAGTATTTTTTCCGTTTTATCAACCAAAGCTAACACTGAACCATCATTTTTTCTATCAAATAATTTCGCAGATTTTACGATATTAATTTTACGCTTATAATAATTTCCATAAAAATCACATAAAACTTCTATATAATTTTTCGTGTTTCTAGGAAAACTACTTGTCAAACTATCTATCAAATCTTTATTTAATTCTTTTATTGTTGATTTTTTAAACTCAATATTATTTTTAAGTAATTGATCTGTATTAGACTGTCTGAAAAAAAGTTTCTTTTTACTAAGGTCAAAATCGTAATTATCAGTTAATTTATTTTCTACATTGTTAATGATTTCATCAATTGTTAAATTTTTATTAGAAATAAAGACTTCCTTAAGTTCAATTGCTTTTGGTGATAAATAAATAATACTATCCATAACACTTTGAAGAATAACTGCCTTCTTCTCATATCCCATTGAAGTTATAAATAAAGAATCAGATATCGCAATATTTTCATTCAATTGTATACTAAAAAAACCCTCTTCGTTGGCGATAACACCATTGTTTTCTGACAATTGAATTGTTGCATAAGGAATAGATTCCTTTGTTTTAACATCTACTACTCTAGAGGAAATGGTTTGTCCATTAAGAAATAAATTAAATGATAAAAATACGGACAAGAATACTATTGCAGAATATATTTTCATACTTTGAATTTAACATTAAAAAAAACATAACTCTAAACAAATAAAGTTATTTATATCAGTCTTAAATATTTAAGACTTTTAAAAAAGCTAATTATTACATTTACAGCAAATTAAAAAAACAATAGTTATACCATTTCCCAATCGTGATTTTTTTGAGTTCTGTTGCAAATATTATATTAGAATATTTTCAACGAAGCTATTTAATTAAACATGCTCAATAAATTTGTTTTTTTTGCACGAAAAACACACACTCACAAAAACACCTGTTTTTTTGTGTATGAAAATTAATAAAATGAATGAATTGGTAATAGATACGACTCTGTTGCAAATTTTAATTTTTTAGTAAAAAAGATCGATTTTTTGTTTTTTAAAACACGGACAAACAAATTCTTAAAAATTAGACGGGATTTTCAGACATATCCTGTGTTTTAACCCTACAAAAAAACCTGTAAGACAATATGTCTTACAGGTTTTTTATTAAAATTTTATATTATTATTATTTAGTACGAATCTGAATGTATTTATGCCAACCATTACCTTGTACTAATAGCCAGTATGGAGTATTAGAATTTAAATTACAATAGCTATTTAAATCTATTGGGATTTCTAGATTACATCCTCTTTTTAAACATATAGTTTTATAAGGTCCTACAGCATATATAGGATCCCCCATAGTAAATATACTATATGTAACATTTTGATCTCTATCTAGTTTTATGTCCAATTTTAGAACTCCTCTAGAATCTACTGGATTAGGATAAGCAGTTACCTGAAATTGCTGTACCGTACAAGTATCAACTTTTATAACGGTAACAACTACAGTGTCCGTATTTTTACATCCATCTTTTTCTGCCATCACAGTATACGTAGTAGTAGCAGAAGGAGCGACTGTAATAGAAGTTCCTATTTGCCCTGTAGACCACGTATATACAATACTAGGATCAGGATTGACAACTGATAATGTAGTGCTGTTACCCTCATCAATAGTTTGGTCAGATCCAGCATTAACAGTTACATTATTAACAATTACCGTAACCTCATCAGTAGCAGAACAATCTCCACAACCAGAAACCTCTACCGTATATGTTTTAGTATTTCTAGGCGTTACTTTAATAGAAGGTGTTGTTTCTCCTGTAGACCATAAATATTTAATACCTGTTGATTGAGTAGACACACAATCCCCTATATTAAAGTTAAAATCACCATCTCCAGTTACCCCATTAGATTTAGGAGTAAACCAGCCAGATGCACCATACTTATTAGGCTCTTTTTCAAAAGTATTAGCACCATTACCTATTTGGAAAGAAGGTCCTCTTCTAGATATAGTGAAAGTTTCAGTTCCATCCTCCTTGGTTATTGTTCCTGTAACTGCTGTATAATATCTCCAACCTGTAGTTGAATTACTTCCTGAATCACATTCATGTTCTTTAGGACTATCTGCTGGAGGTACTGTACCTGTATATCCAGAATATATTACATCTACTTCGTAATTAGAATTAGAATAAAAATAATCTTTCATTGTCCCTTTTAGAGTAGCAGTTCCATCTGTATTCTCTTTAAATACTAGGTCTACATTAGAATACCATCTTTTTATACCATTAAACTTGATCCACGATACAAAATTATGATTTGCATATGTAGGACAATAATCAGTATTCTCTGCACTATATCCATCTACGCAATTGCTACAATCTTCTGCGCCAGTTACTACCGCTGTTAAGGTAGCGCTATCTCCATAACACACCGTTTGATCCACTCCTGCATTAACCGTAATTAAACTATTCTCTATAATCACTACATCATCTAATTCAGCAGGACAATCATCATTACCCCATTGTGTTCTCAATTTATACGTTCCTGGTGCTAAATTATTAAATACATAAGAACCAGAATTATCAGGAACCGTAGTAAATGTTAACCCTCCATCTATAGATAATTTTATGCTAGTTCGATCAGCAGAATCTTCGAAGGTAAATTTAATACTACCTGAAGTTTTTCCACAATCCGTGTTTGTAGAGACCGCAGATGCTTTAGGAGATTCATTAATTTTCACTTCTACTGTATCTGTAGTAGAGCAATTTGCACAATTTGAAACGGTTACAGTGTAAGTACCTGATTTATTTACTTTAATAGTTTCTTCATTAGTACCTCCTACAATTCCTGGACCAGCCCACTCATATTTTATTTCACTGTTTGTAGACCCTGTAGTTTCATAACGAACGTAATCTACAAAAAAGCCACATTCTCCATTATCCACTACTTGAATAAATCTAGCAGGAGCAGCTAATGTATATGTATACTCCATATAGTTCTGAGAGCTAAATTGTGGATTACCAATAGTAGTATATCCCCAATCTCCATTTTCTGATGCTAAGATAGAAGCATTAGATTTGTTAGAATAAGTAGAAGAACAATGTGCCAACTTCATTTTGGTATGAATCTTAGTTCCTGCTGGAACCGTTTTACCAAAATCTAAGATTACAAATGAAGTACCATACCCTCCTGCTGTCCAGAATTTTGCTCCATATCCATTACCACAGAAAGCGGCATTAGTATGTGGATAACACCAGTTTTCGGCACCACCATTCTTATATAAGGTATGATTACAATCAGATTCTGATGTTGTCGTGCAACTTCCTGATCCTGTAACCATAGCTGTTAAAGTAGTCTCTGTGTCTTTACAGATACTAACTGCTTCACCAGCATCTACTTTTAAAGTATCGCATTGGTCTACACAGTAGTCTGGATTAACTCTTACTGTTTGTCTATAGTTATAATTAACTTTATAACTATAATTGTATTTCAATCTATTAAAATTAACAGCGTTTGCGTTAACCACTTTAAAAGAAGTGCACGCATAGCTATTATAACCCCATCTTTCACCTGGCTTTAATCCTCTTTTAACGATACAGTACCCGTAATAAGTTTGTTTGTAAATATCTAATTCACAATTTCCATCATTAATAAATGTTAAACACTTAAGATATGAGAAAGCTTCCAAGCCTTCCACATAATTTTCATTAACACTAATT
>CAVYIL010000281.1:0-42137 GCA_963768325.1 uncultured Flavobacteriaceae bacterium
AAGTTTCACAACGTTGTTGATGAAAGTTGATTATATTTATTTTGTAAATCTAGTATTTTATTTTTAAACTCATCGGGTGTTATTTTAAAAAGTTCTGGTTCAATTTGATACCATTTTTCAATGGTCTGAAACGGAGTTTTCACGTCTAGTTCTTTCCTTAAGGAACCGTGTCTTCTATAAATGTTATAAAAGCAAAGAAAATTTATCATATCAGTTTCCATTTCATATTTATTTTGATATTTTGTTTTTAATATAGTATTGTTTTTAATTGTTCCATTTACTCTTTCAACCATGCCATTAGTTTTTGGTGTTGATGGTTTAGTTAGCCTATGTTCAATATTCTTATCAGCACATTTAATATCCATTTTTGATGGTTTTTGACAAAGATTTCCTTTTTTAGATCGTATTAATCTATTGGCAAACTCTAGTCCATTATCTGTTAGGATATGAGTTATGTAAATTGGAAAAAAGGCAAAACATTTATCTATGAAATTTTCTGTATTTTCGGCAGTTTTATTTTCATAAATCCAATAAAACATAGTTCTTGTCGCTCTGTCAATAGCTACAAATAGATAATGAGGTTGTCCTTCAAATTTAGGTAAATAAGTTACATCAATGTGTAAATATCCTGGCTTATATGCTTTGAATTTCTTGGCCTTATCTTTCTTTTCCTGAGGTACTTTATTAATGTTTTCTTTCACAAAACAACGATATACAGAGCTTCTGGATATATTTGGATTAGCCTCTAGAAGAGCTTCCCAAACCTCGTCTATAGACATCCAAGTAGAACTACGAAGACTAATAACTAAGGCTCGTTCTACTTCAGACAAAGCATACTTAATATTCAGGGGAGCACAAGAAGTATCTTGAATAGAATCCCTATTTTTCCATTTTGAAACAGTTTGAGAGGAGATTCCGAACCGTATAGCTTGTTCTGAGTTTTTAACAGAATTAGCTTGGATTAGCGAACGAATATTTGAATTTGTTGTAGCATTAGAATGATATTTTTGCATATTTGTTTTTGTTTGTTTGTTTGTTTGTTTGTTTTGTAACAAAAATAATCAACTTCTCAACCTTAAACGGATCACATAAAAAAGGTGGGAGAAAATTTTACACAATAGAAAACAAGAGGTCTTTTAACTGAAATTTAAATATTTTTTCAATAAATCAAATTAACCCAGTGTTTACGGGCATTGTTGAAATAGAACAACTCTCCTAAGGTCGAGTTGTTTCCAGTTCAACAAGCCTAAAATCACTATCATAGTTTTTCTTTTGCCTAATCTCCAAGAAATGCATGTGATCCAAAATAACATCAACAATGTTGTGAAACTTTACATTTAGTTATTAAATTTTGGTGTTCTCCCTCTTAGAAAAAAAAATATATATTTGCGGAAAAATAGATAATTTATACTACAGACCCTAATTTACTGAAAATTACCAATAAAAAAACACAATAAAAATTGATTTTTATGGTTGTAATAAGGTTAACATAAAACTCATAGCGACACCCCAATTATGATACAGAATAATATTACCTTAAAAAAACTCTTTTTTTTTATAGCATTGGCACTAACTATACAAATTGTCTCTCAGGAAGGTATCCCTGTTTATACGGATTATCTTTCCGATAATTTATATTTAGTTCACCCATCCATGGCAGGAGCAGCTAATACAAATAAAATTAGGCTTACCGCCAGGAAACAATGGTTTGGTGTTGAAGATTCACCATATACACAATCCGCAAATATCAATTTTAGAGCAGGAGATAAAGTAGGTCTAGGTGGAATACTATATGTAGATAAAAATGGTAATTTTAGTCAATCAGGAATGTATGGAACATTTGCATACCATTTATTATTATCTAGAGATAGATTGGATCTAAATATGTTATCATTTGGAATAAGTGGGGGATTAATTCAGTCTAAAGTGGATATGAGAGGTTTAGCAGACCCTTTAGATCCTGATCCAGTTGTTAAAGATGTTGTGCGATCAGAATTTTATTATAACGTAGATGTTGGGCTGTCTTACAATTATTTAGAATGGTTTGCTCATTTTACTATAAAGAATTTATTACCAATGAAAAGAGATCTTTATAATAATGGTACACCTGTTACAGAATCCGACAATCAACGACGCATGATTTTTTCAGTTGGTCGTTTATTTGGTTTAGGAAAAGGAGATACTTGGAGTATGGAGCCTTCTATATTATATCAGTTCACAGATCAGACTAAAGAAAATGCAATAGATGCTAACCTGAAAATATATAAAGATTTTAATTCATTAACATTATGGGGAGGGATGTCTTATAGAAGAAGTTTTGATGGAGCAGAATATTCCTCTGATGGATTAGAAATAGAAAATCAAAATTTGCAATATGTTACCCCATTTATAGGTATTAATTATGGTAAATTTATGTTTGGGTATACATATAATCATCCATACAATTCAGTCTTGTTAACAGATGGAGGTTTTCATCAGTTGACACTGGGATATGATTTTGGTAAGCGAGAAGAAAGATGGGATTGTAAGTGCCCTGCAGTAAATTAAAAAGATATATTGCTCATAGATTTTTATCGTTTAACTAAATATTTCTTTTTCAAAAACAGAAAACTAGAACTCTCTGAACCAGTACTCATAGAAAAATGGTATTTATTAACCGTATAGATTTTTAATAAAGCGAAAATCAAAAAAGGGTATTATCTTTGTTTTTTTTAATATATAAAGGTATAGTCTAAATTCGATATGTTATTCAAATCATTTTTTAAAGACACCCTAAATTCTGAAAAAAGTAGGTGTAAAGACTAATGAAAACAAAGGATTCAGAATTAAATTGGATTGTTTTATTATAAATAAGGGGATAGATACTGTTTTTGAATTCAGCGTTTTAAGAATATAACTTTTTGTTTTTTCTTTTTATAATAATCTCTTCTGTACTTTTTAAAGCAATATGAAAACCATTGATTAATAGGTTTTTGAAATCCCCATTAGTTTCACTTGTCTTTTTTAGTTGTTTTAGAGACGTATTTTCCTTATCTGTAGATAGTAAAAGTGGAGTAGTATAAGTTTTAGAAACCTTGAGTAAAATAGTTTGGTCTGATGGTGTACTCGAGTCGTTTGTTTTTTGCGCACTAACTGTAGCAGCAAAAAAAGAAAGAGTTATACAAAATACAATTTTTTTCATGGTTTTGAAATTTTAAATAGGTGTAACTGTCTGTTTGTAAATTTAATACAAAAAAGTGTTTCAACATCTAAATTCCTGTTAATTGAATCAACTATTAGATGAAGCGTTTTTTTATTCGATAAAATACTAATATTGACATGCATTTGTTGAAAAACATGTAATACAAAAAAAATAATTTGAGGTAATTATCCTTTTTAATGTTAAAACATAGGCTATTTGTTAAAGTTAACTTAATGCTTAACTGTTAGTTCCTTCTTTTCTAAGGTCAAGTTTAAGACGAATCCTTTGCTTTGATGATTCTATGCGATTATTCTTGTATTTAGTCTATCTGTATGTCTAAAATTTAAAACGATAACAGTGTAGAAGAACTTGTTGTTTTCATTTTTAGAATCTACAAATTTATATTTTGATTTTTTCTGTAGTTTTTTTAGATATAAATATTTAAAGTTGGATATAGAAAATCGCTTATAGATTTATCTGAATATATAAATCATGTCTATCCAAATTATGAAAGTCACTTTGCCTGTGATCTAGTTTTATACATATACCCAGTTTCTAGACAAGTGCTTTTCAATAATCTTTATTTATTTTTTAACGAGATTATTTTTACTTCTTGAATATTTTTTTAATTTATAAGAGCAAACTTATTTTCAGAAGAAGAAAAATCAATAAAAACATTAAAAAAAAGTGTTTTTATTGATTTTTAATAGTAAATACAAAGATAGTTTAGTGTGGTTTTCCCGTATTATTACTTAGGTAAAACAAAGTAGTTTTTAGAGGTTTAAAAACAGTGTTAGTAAGTGTATAATTAGTAGCTATATAGGTTTTAATAAATGACGAGTACTAAATATAAAGAATTGTATAAAGACCTGATAATCAATTTTTTGTATAGTTGTAGGAAAGTCACTTTTTAAACAATTTAAAGGCTCGTGTTGAAAACTTTGTTGAAAACGTTTACCTGTTTTTGTAAAACTTTTAGAGCATTTCTGGATCTTTGTTAAACCGCTAAGAGAGAAAAAAATTGGATAAATTAAGAAAAAAAGTAAGTATGAATATCGACGAGCCAATCTTGCAAGAAAACAAAGATCGATTTGTGATTTTCCCGATAAAACATCACGATATTTGGGATTGGTATAAGAAATCTGAAGCTAGTTTTTGGACGGCAGAAGAAATCGATTTGCATCAGGACATAACAGATTGGACAACCAAACTGACGGAAGATGAAAGATATTTTATTAAGCATATATTGGCATTTTTTGCTGCTTCTGATGGAATCGTTAATGAAAATCTTGCCGAGAATTTTGTAAATGAAGTACAGTACAGTGAAGCTAAATTCTTTTATGGCTTCCAAATTATGATGGAAAACATACACTCAGAAACATACTCTTTACTTATAGATACCTATGTTAAAGATGAAGCCGAAAAACATATTTTATTTACTGCAATAGATAATTTTCCAGCAATAAAGAAAAAAGCCGATTGGGCGTTGAAGTGGATAGAATCAGATTCATTTGCAGAGAGATTGATAGCATTTGCAGCAGTAGAAGGGATTTTCTTCTCAGGTGCTTTTTGTTCTATTTTTTGGTTAAAAAAGCGAGGGTTAATGCCTGGGTTAACTTTTTCTAATGAATTAATATCCAGAGATGAAGGAGTGCATTGTGATTTTGCGGTACATCTACATAATAACCATTTAATCAATAAAGTACCAAAAGAAAAAATTCGTGAAATTATCGTTGATTCTTTAAATATAGAACGAGAATTTATCACGGAATCACTCCCAGTAAGTTTAATTGGTATGAATGCTAAATTGATGGAGCAATATTTAGAATTTGTTACAGACAGGCTATTAGTAGAATTAAACTGTGAAAAAGAATATGGAACGCCAAACCCATTTGATTTTATGGACATGATCTCATTACAAGGAAAAACAAATTTCTTTGAAAAACGAGTGTCTGAATATCAAAAAGCAGGAGTTATCAATAAAGATACAGATAATAATAAAATAAGCTTTGATGCTGATTTTTGATAAAAACAAAAAACAGAATTATAGCAACACACAATATATTCATTCTAAACAAATAAAATAAACACTACTTCTGTTTAATTAGTGATTAGTTTAGTTTGACACAGCTTTTTTTAGAGCATATAAAAGAAGCAAAAGTCATGTAGTTATATTTTACGTATAGAATATTCAAAATTATTATAGATGTTGAAATTAACTTAATAATATCCGGTTTCTAACAGACCAGTTATAACTAAGCGATTTTCATTACTAAAAAAAGACACGAATTAATATAACTTTTTCTTTTAGAGGAAAGTTAAAAAAACAAAAGCCTATGTATGTAGAAAAAAGAGATGGTCGTAAGGAGCCTGTTATGTTTGACAAAATTACCGCTAGAGTAAGAAAATTATGTTATGGACTTAACCCATTAGTAGACCCTGTAAGGGTGGCTATGCGGGTAATAGAAGGATTATATGACGGAGTAACCACTAGTGAGTTAGATAATTTAGCAGCAGAGATAGCGGCTACAATGACAATTACACACCCAGATTACGCTAAATTAGCAGCCCGCATTTCTGTTTCTAATTTACACAAAAATACTAAAAAAACATTCTCAGAAGTAATAGTTGATTTATACAAATATGTAAATCCAAGAAATGGTATAAACTCCCCGTTAATAGCTGATGAGGTGTATGAAGTAATCATGGCAAATAAAGAGATATTAGACTCTACAATCATTTATAATCGTGATTTTGGATATGATTATTTCGGTTTCAAAACATTAGAGCGCTCTTATTTATTAAAAATTAACGGTAAAATAGCTGAGCGACCCCAACACATGTTGATGAGAGTCTCTATTGGAATTCATCTTAACGATTTAGATGCAGCAATAGAAACATACGAGTTGATGTCCAAAAAATATTTTACACATGCTACGCCCACTTTATTTAATGCAGGAACACCAAAACCACAAATGTCATCTTGTTTTCTTTTAGCAACCAAAGACGATAGCATTGATGGTATATACGATACACTAAAACAAACAGCAAAAATATCTCAATCTGCCGGAGGCATAGGACTGTCAATACATAATGTGCGAGCCACAGGCTCTTACATAGCAGGAACTAACGGAACCTCTAATGGGGTAGTACCGATGCTAAGAGTCTTTAATGACACTGCTCGTTATGTAGATCAAGGAGGAGGAAAACGAAAAGGTTCTTTTGCAATATATGTAGAACCATGGCACGCTGACATCTTTGATTTTTTAGATTTAAAAAAGAACCATGGAAAAGAAGAAATGCGTGCCCGTGATTTATTTTATGCAATGTGGATTCCTGATTTATTCATGAAAAGAGTCCAAGATGATGCAGAATGGACATTGATGTGTCCAAGTGAATGCCCAGGATTATTCGATATACACAGTGATAAATTCGAGGAAGCATATCTTCGTTTCGAAACAGAAGGAAAAGGGAGAAGAACAATTAAAGCTAGAGAGCTTTGGGAAAAAATATTAGAATCACAGATAGAAACAGGCACACCTTACATGCTATATAAAGATGCAGCCAATCGAAAATCGAATCAACAAAACTTAGGCACCATACGCTCCTCTAATCTATGTACTGAAATTCTTGAATACACAAGCCCTGATGAAATAGCCGTTTGCAATTTAGCATCAATAGCTCTACCGATGTTTGTTAAAAACGGAACATTTGACCACAAAGAATTATACAAGATAACCAAACGAGTAACCAAAAACTTAAATAGAGTTATTGACCGTAATTACTATCCTGTAAAAGAAGCAGAAAACTCTAACATACGCCACCGTCCAATTGGTTTAGGAGTACAAGGATTAGCCGATACATTTATTCAATTACGGTTACCTTTTACAAGTGATGAAGCTAAAAAATTGAACCAAGAGATATTCGAAACCTTATATTTTGCAGCTGTTACAGCTTCTATGGAAGAATCCAAAATAGATGGGTCGTATCAGAGTTATAAAGGATCACCTATTTCTAAAGGAGAATTTCAATATAATTTATGGGGGCTAAAAGACGAAGAGTTGAGTGGTCGTTGGAATTGGGGAAATCTTCGCGAAAAAGTATTAAAACACGGAGTTCGCAATTCATTGTTGGTAGCACCAATGCCCACAGCATCTACATCCCAGATACTAGGAAATAACGAAGCTTTTGAGCCATATACCAGTAACATATATACTCGACGTGTATTATCAGGAGAATTTATAGTAGTTAACAAGCACTTATTAGAAGATCTTGTACGATTAAATCTATGGAATGAAGATCTAAAAGACACAATTATGCGAGCTAACGGTTCTATACAAAATATAGATATTATCCCTAATGAGCTTAAGGAATTGTATAAAACAGTCTGGGAGCTAAGCATGAAAGATATTATCGACATGTCTCGCCATAGAGGGTATTTTATAGACCAATCACAGTCATTAAACCTGTTTATGGAAGGTGCGACCATGGCGAAATTAACCTCCATGCATTTTTATGCATGGAAAAGCGGTTTAAAAACAGGAATGTACTATCTAAGAACTAAATCTGCTGTTGATGCAATTAAGTTTACTCTTAAAAAAGAAAACAAAGAGACTTTACAACAAGAAAAATCAAATACTGACACGGCGGCACAAGTGTTTGATCATAAAGATGTTAAAAAAGAAAGTAAAATAGATTTAGAAGGATCAGCTTTGTCGCCAGAAGAACTTAGGGCTATCATAGCACAATCCAAAGAAATTGAAGGAGACGACTGTTTGATGTGCGGATCATAATCCCCATCTTAGTTCTATAAAAAAAGGATTATTTCTTAAGAAATAATCCTTTTTTTATAGAACTACTCGGATACTTGTTTATACCATTTTCTTTTATACCATTTTTCTTATGAATTTACTGTAAAAGAAAATCCCTTATTTTTTTATATCTGCGATAGAGAAAAATCAAGCATAGCAGCGCTACGGTTTATTTTTATCTGGAAGCAGATAGGAAAAAAGAATATTTTATTGCAGTAAATTCATAAGAAAAATGGTATTACAGTAAATTTATGAAAAAACACAGTGTAAATAGAAGAATTTATTTTTTATAGTATAGAGTAGGGGTTTGATCATAAATAATTGTAATTGAACTAAGAAAAGGCTTACAGCCTACTTAATTCAAAGAAAATATTATATTTACAAGAACTAAAGCAAATGTTTTATAACTATCAAAGAGAATTAGGGACGTAAATTTGAAAAAAATGACAAAGTTTGGGGATTTAATTGGAGAAAACACACCAGTATTATTAGATTTTTATGCAGAATGGAATGAACCCTCTGTATCTATGCATTTAGTATTAAAAGATGTCGCAGCGACATTAGGTGATAAGGCAAAAGTTATAAAAATAGACACGGATAAGAATGAAGAATTAGCTACAGCGCTAAGAATAACAGGGCTCCCTACATTAATGATTTACAAAAAAGGTGAAATGGTATGGAGACAAAGCGGAGAACAAGATGCAAATACATTAATTGGTTTAATGAAGCAATATGTTTAATTATTTAGATACTATCAAAAGTATATTCCCTCTCCGAAAAGTAATGTAATACTTCTGGTAACACATATTTTAGATTTTTGGAAGCCTTAACACTATCATGAAAAACAAGTATACTTCCCGATTCTACATGCTGAATTACATTTTGTAAACAGTTTTCTTTAGAAAAAGTCTGCTCCCAATCTTTAGAAAGAGTATCCCATAATACAATTTTATACCCTAATTTCTTTACCGCACCTAACTTAGAAACACTAATTTGTCCGTAAGGTGGTCTGAAATATTTTTGTATAGAATCAACATCTATATACTCTCTAATACAGTTTTCGCATTCCATGACATTCTGAAGATATAACTCTTTGTTAGTGCCCCAAGCCTGAATGTGATTCATAGTATGATTTCCGATTACGTGACCGTCTGATATTATTTTTTTGAAAATTTCAGGATGTTTTTTGATATTATCCCCTATGCAAAAAAATGTAGCCTTAGCATTATATTTTTTTAATTGTTCTAAAACAAACTCCGTGACATCAGGAATAGGACCATCATCAAAAGTCAAGTAGATTGTTTTATTCTCATTCCGAACGTCCCAAATATAATTAGGAAAAAGCTCTTTGATTATTTTGGGAATTTTGGCAGATATAAATAGCATTTAGAGGAAGGATAATAAAAGGTGAGTTTTATTTTTTTTAAACCCACCTTTAGCGATTTAATTTAGTTATTGGATGCTATCTAAAGAATCCAAGGTTTTTTCACCATTTTGAAGCTCTTTAATCAAATCATCTTCCTTTTTCTGGACAGCTTTATCATCATCATACTCTTCATCTTCAGAATATAATCTAGTAAATAACCTGAGGTATCTATTAAACTCATCGGCTTTTTCTTCGATAATTTCTCTATCTTGATTAATCATCAATAAATCGACCACACTTCTATATCGTTCTACATTAGTTACAATTTCCTCCGCATTCTGATGTTGTCTTACCAAGCTTAAATTTCCGAAATAAGTTAATTGCTCTTGGTATTTTTTAGCAATTTTATTCCATAGGTCACGAGCTTTTTCTTTCTCACCAACCTTATAATAACCACTAACATAAGGCTCAAGTAAAGTGTAATATTCATAATACTCAATAGGCATTTTATCCATTCCCAAATCTAGAATTTCTTTAGCTTTTTCTGTTTTATCTTCTTTGATTAAGGCTTCTACAAGTCTAGCTAGATTACTTCTATACGTTATAGAATTTTTTCTGGTTTCTGGATCGTGATATATACTAGGGTCATTACTATTTCCCCAGTCCCAACTAGTTACATTATTATACATAACATCTGTGTTGATACGCCCCATATCAAACCCTCTCTTTTTATTGATTTTGGTTCGGATAGGAACTAATTTATAAGTTACACCATCTAATTGTAGATATTCTTTCATCCATAGGTAATCATCATCACCAAAACTTCCCCCGGTAAAATAAATAGGTCTTTCCCAGTTGTTATTCGCAATGATATCTAGCATCATAAGACGATGTTTAAACAACATATCACCTTTAAGATGAATATCTATATATGGTACTATCAAATCAGCTTCTTCAGGAGAAACAATCCCATTTCTAAGTACAGACTCTTTATCCACAGGAATTCTGATATGTTTAGTAGGAAATGTATTAACTTTTTTATTACTCTGTAGATTGCCCTTGGTTCTTGGATCGTCAGACTCAATCCATTTCATCCAGTTTTTAATCAGCATAGTGTCTTTAGTCACAGGTTTGTGATAAATAGCATCATTGTTGCCATATCTATAAAACTTGTGAGTTAATTGAGATGGAATCGGTTTGCCATCATAAGCAGCTCTTTTCATTTGATCAATATACCAGTCTGTAGCAAAAAGACTAGTGTTAACAGTTCTAACGTCGGTGCGGTATTCCTCAATTTCTTGGGCGTACCAAAGGGCAAAAGTGTCATTGTCACCAATAGTGAAGAGTATGGCATCTTTTTGACAAGATTGCAAGTACATTTTAGCCATAGATTGAGCGGTATACCGATTAGAGCGATCATGATCATCCCAGTTCTGGGTAGCCAGAACCAATGGAACCGCAAGCAAGCAAACAGATGTAATAATCGGTGCTGCAATTTTGGGTTTTAAAGAGTTTTTTATCAGATCAAATAAAGCGTATACTCCAAATCCAATCCATATAGAAAACACATAAAAAGAACCTACCAAAGCATAATCCCTTTCTCGAGGCTCAAAAGGTCTTTCGTTTAGATAGATTTTTAAAGCTAATCCTGTAAACAAGAAAAAGACAAGAAGAATCCAGAAATTCTTTTTATCACGTTGTAATTGAAAAACAAATCCTAGTAAACCTAAAATAAGAGGTAAAAAATAATAAGTGTTTCTGGCTTTGTTTTTAAGAACATCACTAGGTAAATTGTCTTGTGACCCTAGGTGCCACTCATCAATGAATTTAATACCGCTTAGCCAGTTTCCTTCTAAATCTGTATATTGACCTTGATTATCATCCTGTCTCCCAACAAAATTCCACATAAAATAGCGCCAATACATATAACCAATTTGATATTCAAAAAGATATTTTACATTGTCTAAGAAAGAAGGTTTTTCAACATCTAGATAGTTACCAAAAGATTTTAGAAAACTACTATAATCCTCATTGTCTAATTTGCCATTAGCATACTCTTTTTTAAATTCAGCAACAGACCTAAGTAATTCATCTTCGTCTTGATATTCAGGCTTAATAGTGAATTTTATAGGACCAGTAAACTCCATATAATTTTTTATATGTTCTGTACTCCACATTCTTGGCAAAAAAGCTTTATGCGCATCATCAATATTTTGTCTAGCATTTTTCCAATCATTTACAACAATATATTTCCCTAGTTTTACATCTTTTTCATATTTCTTCTTTTCGTCAGAATAAGGGTTATTTTCATCCAGACCTGCGTATATTTCTGTAAATTGAGGACCGTAAAAAAGATGCGTTTCAGGATATTGTTCTAAGTTATAATAAGCCAAAAGTTCTCTAGCATTATTAGGGTTGTTCTCGTTTATTACAGTACCGGCGTTAGCTCTAATCGGAAGCATTATCCAGCTTGAAAATCCAACTAAAATAAATATAACACAAAGTAGCAAAGTATTTAATTGCACATAATCTTTCTTGCGGGTATATGTCATTGCAAAATAAAATACAGTAATTATAACTAATCCAATAAAGATTGTGCCAGAGTTAAAAGGAAGCCCAAGTGAATTCACAAAGAAAACCTCAGTAATACCAAATATTTTTAGAGTGCTAGGAAGTAAAAGTTTAAAAATAAATAACAAAATAGCAACAACTACAACATTAGCAATGATAAAGTTTTTTGGTGTAATATTTTTGTAATTTTTAAAATAATACATCAATCCAATAGCAGGAATAGAAAGCAATCCCATAAAGTGAACCCCAAAAGAAAGCCCTACAATAAAAGAGATAAGAATAAGCCATTTGTTACCACGAGTTTTATGCATATCACGTTCCCATAACAATCCTAAATAAAAAAGAATAGACAGAATGCAAGTAGCCATAGCATATACCTCTGCTTCTACGGCATTAAACCAAAAACTATCCGTAAAAGTAAAGGCTAAAGATCCAACTAAAGCACTTCCTAAAACCGCAATAGCTTTACTTTGGGTGAAATTTTCATCAGTAACAATCAGTCTACGCACTAAAATGGTAATAGACCAAAACATAAATAATATGGTAAAAGCACTAGCAAAAGCAGAAGTCATATTTACCATAAGAGCTATATGAGTAGGGTCTGATGCAAATGTAGAAGCAAATGCACCGATCATCTGAAATAGCGGAGCACCTGGAGGGTGACCTACTTGAAGTTTTGAAGATGTGGCGATATATTCCCCAGCATCCCAAAAACTTGCTGTTGGTTCAACAGTAAAAGAATATACACACAATGCAATGGTAAAAACAATCCATCCTAATATTTTATTCCACTTTTTAAAGTTGAATGTATTCATAATAATTTAGCTATTAAATAATGTGTGGCGAATTTAGGAATAAAAATACTTTCCTTTATGCTTTTTTTTCAAACGCTTAACAGAAGTTTATATTTTACTCAGAACGGAGTTAAAACCAAAATTATTAAAGATTATGATTTTTATGTTCGGGTCAAAAAAAAGTATTATTTTATAGTGGTTGAAAATGAATAATTTAGATAATTAATGTTTTTTTTATTCAAAAAAAGTTTTGAAGATAGAAAAGAATATTATAAATTTGCACTCGCTATGAAACATTGGTCTATGGTGTAACTGGCAACACGTCTGGTTTTGGTCCAGAAGAGTCTAGGTTCGAGCCCTAGTAGACCAACATAAAAGGAGTAACATAATTATGTTGCTCCTTTTTATTTGTTTTTATGTGAATTTTGAAATAAACCAAAGTAGTAAAACGATTTTTTTGATTTTTTAAAAAAGACGATTTACTAAATCTTATATGTTATTACGGGTCTTTTAGAATGATTAACTACATCTTCTCCTAAGCTTCCGTTTATAAAGTGTGATATTCCTTTTCTGCCGTGAGTACTGATACCAATAAGTCCAGCATTAATCGAATTAGCGAAATTCAAAACACCTTTTTCTACGGAGATGTCATTATATATATTAAGAGAGTAATTATCAATAGATAATTCAGAAACCATAGCGTTCATTTTTGATTCTGTTTCGCGAGTTGTTTTGAAGCTATTAGCGGTGTTTATCCATACTAGGTGGAGTTTAGCACTGATTAATTTTGAAAACTCATAAGCGGCTAACAAAGAAGGTTTGTCTTCATCATCAAAATTTGTAGCATAGGCAAAGTTGTTTACTTCAAAAATTTGACAATCCTCTTTAATAACTAACACCGGTATTTTTGATGTTCGAACAATTTTTTCTGCATTAGAGCCGATAAACAATTCATGAAACCCAGAAGCTCCATGAGATCCCATAATTATCATATCAGCATTGTTCTTGTAACTTGAGTCGATTACTCCATTCATTATATCTTCAAAACTTACCGCTTCAGAAACTTCAATACCCTTTAAAAAGTCATTTTCAAGAAGTTTTTCAAACGTCTTGTGGGTTTGTTCCATAAAGATTAATGCTTCTGTTGGAGGAGCCATACTACCAGAAGAAATAAAATCAGTAAGATGTTTTGGGAGCTCTAACATATGTAGTAAAAAAATTTTAGCATCATTTTTCCTAGCTATTTGAGCAGCTACTTTTAAGGCATTCTCCGCATATTCGGAAAAATCTGTTGGAACAAGTATGTTTTTTATCATGATATTTTTGTTTTTAGAAGTGTTTTTTGTTTAGTTGTTTTTTGGTTCGGATAATTAGTTATAGGCATTGTTTTACCGAGTGTTATGCATTATAAAGGCTGTGAAAAAGTAGTGTTTTGTATAATGAGTTAAAGAATTTTATAAATTTACAAAATAAATTGATTATCAACTAGATTTTGAATCTAAGATATTATTGTTATATTTGCATCGTTGAAGTTTAAGAAATATAAGATTGAGGGGACGGAAAGTCCCCTCTTTTTATCTAATTATGTCATTAAGAGAGAAAGTGCCAGTTTTATTAGAAGAAGCTCTTCGCGAAAATTCTTCATTATTTTTGATTGATTGTACAATTCAATCAGATAATAGTATTCAAATTATTATTGATGGAGATCAAGGAGTGAAAGTCGATGATTGTATTTCTATAAGCAGAGCAATTGAACATAATTTAGACCGTGAAGAAGAAGATTTTTCCTTACAAGTTATGTCTGCAGGAGTTTCTGAAGGGTTAACCCACGTTCGTCAATATAAAAAAAACATAGGAAGAACACTAATGATTAATACCAAAGAAAAAAAGATTGAAGGAGAATTAACTTTAGTCACAGATGATAAAATAACTTTAGTATGGAAAGCTAGAGAACCTAAGCCAGTAGGAAAAGGAAAGGTAACAGTAACCAAAGAAGCTTGTATTGCTTATGAAGATATACAAGAAGCAAAAGTTATGATAACATTTTAATTATAAATTGATATGGAAAATATCGCATTAATAGAATCATTTTCGGAATTTAAGGATGATAAATTAATTGACCGTGTGACTCTTATGTCGATCTTGGAAGATGTGTTTAGAAATGCATTAAAAAAGAAGTTTGGGAATGATGATAATTTCGATATTATTATAAATCCAGATAAAGGAGATTTAGAGATATGGAGAAATAGAGTAGTGGTTGCAGATGGAGAAGTGGAGGATAGTAATCAAGAAATATCGTTATCGCAGGCACGAAAAATTGAACCAGATTTTGAAGTAGGAGAAGATGTATCTCAGGAGGTTAAGTTAATTGATTTAGGGAGACGTTCGATTCTAGCTTTACGCCAAAATTTAATTTCTAAAATACATGAACACGATAATACTAATATCTATAAGCAATTTAAAGAATTAGAAGGAGAAATTTATACAGCAGAAGTTCATCATATTAGGCATAGAGCAATAATACTTTTGGATGATGAAGGAAATGAAGTTGTTTTACCAAAAGAAAGGCAGATACCTTCCGATTTTTTCCGTAAAGGAGAAAATGTAAGAGGAGTTATTGAATCAGTAGAATTAAAAGGAAATAAGCCGACTATTATTATGTCTAGGACATCTCCTTTGTTTTTGGAAAAACTTTTTGAATCCGAAATCCCTGAGGTTTTTGATGGTTTGATTTCTGTAAAAAAAGTAGTTAGGATACCAGGAGAAAAAGCAAAAGTAGCAGTAGATTCATATGATGATAGAATCGACCCAGTTGGGGCTTGTGTAGGGATGAAAGGATCTAGAATCCATGGTATAGTAAGAGAATTAGGAAATGAGAACATCGATGTAATTAATTACACGAATAATGTGCAATTGTATATAACTAGGGCACTTAGTCCTGCTAAAATTACATCAGTAAAGATAAATGAAGAAAACAAAAGGGCAGAAGTAATGCTTAAGCCCGAAGAAGTGTCTAAGGCTATTGGTCGTGGAGGACATAATATCAGATTAGCGGGTCAATTAACTGGTTATGAGATAGATGTGTACAGAGAAGGAGTAGAGGAAGATGTAGAATTGGCAGAATTCTCTGATGAAATAGAACCTTGGGTTATCGAAGAATTTGCGAAGATTGGATTAGATACGGCAAAAAGTATCTTAGAAGAAGATGTTGCAGATTTAGTAAAGCGTACTGACCTCGAAGAAGAAACAGTTATTGAGGTAGTTCGAATTTTAAAATCAGAATTTGAAGATTAGTTAATACAATTAATTTATATTTGAGTATAAAATAAAAGGCATTTATGGCTGAAGCAAAAACAATGAGATTAAATAAGGTATTACGTGAATTCAATATCTCACTAGATCGGGCTGTTGACTTTTTGAATTCAAAAGGTCATGAGATAGATTCGCGTCCTACCACAAAAATTTCTTCAGAGATCTATCAGCTTTTGTTTGATGAATTTCAGACAGATAAAAGCAAAAAGGTGGCTTCAAAAGAAGTTGGAGAGGAAAAAAGAAAGGAAAAAGAAGCATTACGTGTGCAGATTGAAAATGAACAGGAAGAAAAACGTAAACGTGCTGAAGCTCGTGAAGTTGTAAAAGCTAAAGCTCAATTAACTGGTCCTAAACAGGTTGGTAAGATTGATTTGCAAAAGAAAAAAGAAGAGAAGCCTGTTCAGCCCGAAGAGAAGAAAGTAGAAGAGCCTTCTGCTTCTTTAGAAGTAAAAAAAGTAGAAAAAGTAGAAGAAATACAGGAGGTAGAGAAGAAGGAGGAAGATATTGTGATAGATAAGCGGGAAGAAAAAACAGTAAAAAAGGAGCCGGATATGATTTCTAATCGACCCGAGAAAAAAGCTATTAAAATTACGAAACAAGCCCCTATCGATACTGAACAAAAAAAGATAGTTGAACCAGTGGTTGACAAAAACAAATCGACTCCTAAAGAAAAGGATTTAAAAGAGAGGGATTCAGAAGTGTCTTTAGAGTCAGAAAAAGTTAAAACTCAGTATAAGAAATTAGATGGACCCAATTTTACAGGTCAAAAGATTGACTTAACACAGTTTAAAAAACCAGTTAAGAAAAAGGAGGAGAAAAATGATAAAACTGGGGATCCTAAAAAACGTCGCAGAAGAATAAGCAAAGAAAGCGGAGCTTCTGGTGCTGGTGCCGACAAAAAAACAGGAAATAATACTGCTGTAGGAGCTAATGCAGGAAGAGGAAACAGAGGTTCTGCCAACGCAGGAAATGGTAATAGAGGAAGGAATCGTCCACCTGTAAAAGGAAAAAGACCTGTAACCGTAAAGGAAGAGCCAAGCGAAGAAGAAGTACAAAAACAGGTTAGAGAAACACTTGAAAAATTACAAGGAAAATCAAGTAAATCAAAAGCTGCTAAGTATAGAAGAGATAAACGAGATCAACACCGTCAGAAACATGACGATGATGTTGCTCAACAGGAACAAGAGAATAAAGTACTTAAAGTAACAGAGTTTGTAACTGTTTCTGAAGTGGCTACAATGATGGATGTACCAACAACAAAGGTAATTTCAGCATGTATGTCTTTGGGGATAATGGTAACAATGAATCAGCGATTAGATGCAGAAACGCTTTCTATTGTTGCGGATGAATTTGGTTTTGAAGTAAATTTTGTAACTACTGATATAGAAGAGTCTTTAGAAGAAATAATTGATTCTCCTGAAGATTTGTTGACAAGAGCGCCTATAGTAACTGTTATGGGACATGTGGACCACGGAAAAACATCTCTGTTAGATTATATTCGTAAAGAAAATGTAATAGCAGGAGAAAGTGGAGGAATAACTCAGCATATCGGTGCTTATGGGGTGCAATTAGAAAATGGACAAAAAATAGCATTTCTAGACACTCCAGGACACGAGGCATTTACAGCTATGCGTGCTCGTGGAGCTCAGGTTACTGATTTAGCAATTATTGTAATAGCGGCAGATGATGACGTGATGCCTCAAACAAAAGAAGCTATTAGTCACGCGCAAGCAGCAGGAGTACCTATAATTTTTGCAATCAATAAAATTGATAGACCAGCTTCTAATCCTGAGAAAATTAAAGAAAAATTAGCATCCATGAATTTATTAGTAGAAGATTGGGGTGGAAAAATCCAATCCCATGATATCTCTGCTAAAACCGGATTAGGTGTAAAAGAGTTGTTAGAGAAGGTATTGCTTGAGGCTGAAATTTTAGAATTAAAAGCAAATCCTGATAGACTTGCAGCTGGGACAGTTGTTGAAGCTTTTCTTGATAAAGGTCGTGGATATGTTTCTACTATTTTGGTTCAAACAGGAACGCTTAAAATAGGGGATTATGTTCTTGCGGGGAAAAATAGTGGAAAAGTAAAGGCAATGCATGATGAACGTGGGAATAATATTGCACAAGCAGGACCATCAACCCCCGTTTCAATATTGGGATTAGATGGGGCTCCACAAGCAGGGGATAAATTTAGCGTGTTAGTAGATGAGAGAGAAGCTAAAGATATTGCCGCAAAAAGAGCTCAACTGCATAGAGAGCAATCCGTTCGCACGCAAAGACATATTACTTTAGCTGAAATTGGACGTAGAATAGCGTTAGGTGATTTTAAAGAATTAAATATTATTTTAAAAGGAGATGTGGATGGTTCTGTAGAAGCGTTAACAGATTCTTTCCAGAAACTATCTACAGAAGAAATTCACGTTAATATCATTCATAAAGCTGTGGGAGCAATTACAGAAAGTGACGTCTTATTAGCGTCTGCTTCTGATGCGATTATAATAGGATTTAATGTGCGACCTGCTGGTAATGCAAGAATGTTAGCAGATAGAGAAGAAATTGATATCAGGACATATTCTATTATTTACGACGCAATTAATGATCTTAAGGATGCAATGGAAGGGATGCTTTCTCCTGTGATGAAAGAAGAAATAACGGGTACTGCTGAGATAAGAGAAACGTTTAAAATCTCTAAGGTTGGTACAATTGCAGGATGTATGGTGTTAACTGGTAAGATTTACCGTAATTCAGGAATACGCTTAATAAGAGAGGGTGTGGTTATTTATACTGGAGAATTTGCTTCGCTTAAAAGGTTCAAGGATGATGCTAAAGAAGTGGCAAAAGGTTATGATTGTGGGGTGCAGATTAAAAACTACAATGATATTAGAATTGGAGATGTTGTAGAAGCTTATGAGGAAGTAGCTGTTAAGAAGAAACTATAAAAAGTTAAAAATTCATTAATAAACAATAAAAGCCCGATAATGTAATAATTATCGGGCTTTCGTTTTTTATAGTAGAAGAAGGTTTACGTTTTTTGATTTTGGCTAAATAATATTTTTATAGTGAATCGAAAAAGGCTTAAATCACTTTTGTACTCTGCTTCTTTATAATTGTTAATAAGTATAAGATTTATTTTGAAAATTAGACCATTTTCCTTATGAATATACTGTAGTAAAAAAGAGTGTTTTATTGCAGTAAACTCATAGGAGCAGTGGTATTACATTATTTATAAGAATGATTGTTATAATTCGATAAAAAATGTTAAAAAATTATTTTTCTGTCCTTTTTACAATTTGTTTCTTTTTAGGTTTTAAGCTAAAAGCTTTAGGGAACTCTTTTTTTATTTCAATTAATGCTCTATCAGCTTCTAATTTGTTTCTAAAGTTACCAATCCATATTTTAAAATCCGGAGTTTCAAAATGTAGTGATGATTCCCATTGAGAAAATTTTTCTTTTGCCGCTTCTAGTGTTTTATTAGCATTGCCTAAATTTCCACTGTATAATTGTATTTTATAACGTTCGCTAAACTCACCATCAAGATCCATTTTGGTTTTTATGTCTAATAGTCTTTTGATTTTAGGGTCTTGTTTTATTGTAGTTTTAGCTTTTTGTAATTTGTTTTCTATGTTTTTTGTGGTCTGTAAGTCATGATTTGAGGTTTTAGTACTGATATTTGATGCGTCTTGTGCATATATAGCTTGGACACCTATAGTGTACAAAACTGAAAGGAAATAAAAGTTTTTGTTGTTTAAAATTCTCATTATAAATAGATTTGGTACAAAGGTATTGTTTAATATTTCAAAATTAAAACAAAAAATTATTTAGAATAATTATAAATTAACACTTAACAGTTCCCTAACATTTCTAAAATCGACTAATTATACTACTTTTGTTGGTGAATTAAAAGGTGTGGTTTTTAAGTCAATGTTAAAAAATAATATGCCAAAATTTAGATGATAATTCTACTAATTAATATGAAACAGGTGAAAAACCGAAATTCAGCCCTCAGAAACCTTATCCTAGGAACTGTTTTTTTATTTACTTTTTTTAATCCTGTCTATGGTCAGGACAATGCGGTAGCAGAAAATAGTAACACAACAGAAGTTGCATCTGGTGGAGATGTAGCAAAAGGAGAAGAATTATTCAAATCTTTATGTGCAGCTTGTCATAAACGTTATAAAAAGATGACGGGACCAGCTCTTTTTGGAGTTACGGAAAGACGTACAGTTGCGTGGTTGTATTCTTGGATAAAGAATAGTGCTGAAATGGTAGCCTCTGGAGATGCAGAAGCTGTTGCTATTTTTGAAGAATATAACAAAACTGCGATGAATGCTTTTCCGCAGCTATCTAATAAGGATATTGATGATATTTTAGCTTATGTAATGGTTCCTAAAGCCGATCCACCAACGCCTGTAGCTGGTATGGAGACAGCTGTACAATCTTCAGGATCTGGAGTTTCTACAGATATAATGCTAGGTGTGTTAGCGTTATTCTTTTTGATGCTTATGGTGGTGTTGTTTTTGGTGAATAAAACTTTAAGAAGTTTTGCAGAAGCAAATAATGTAGAGCTACCTGTAAGTGAAAAGAGAATGCCATTATGGGAAGCTTTTGTAAAGAACCAATTTTTGGTTTTAGTAACAGCTATAATTTTGTTGTTAGGTAGTGGGTATTTTGTTTATGGTTATCTAATGCAAATAGGTGTTGATCAAGGGTATCAACCGGTTCAACCGATACATTATTCGCATAAGATACATGCGGGAGATAATAAAATAGAATGTAAATATTGTCATTCATCAGCAAGAATGAGTAAAACGGCTGGGATTCCATCTCTTAATGTTTGTATGAATTGTCATAAGTCAATAAGTGAAGTTGCTGAAGCTACGGCTACAGAAGAACATACCAAAGAGTTTTATGATAGTCAGATTCAAAAATTATATAAAGCCGTGGGCTGGGATGCAGATTCACAATCCTATACGGGTAAAACAGAACCTGTAAAATGGGTTAGAATCCATAATCTTCCTGATTTTGCATATTTTAATCATTCTCAGCACGTAATGGTAGCAGGTGTAGCATGTCAGAAATGCCATGGTCCAGTAGAAGAAATGGAAGTTATGTATCAACATGCTCCACTAACGATGGGATGGTGTGTTAATTGTCATAGAGACACTAATATAGAAGTGAAAGGCAATGAATATTATGAAAAGATTCATGAAGAACTTTCAAAAAAGTATGGTGTAGACCAATTGACAGCAGCTCAGATGGGTGGTTTGGAATGTGGAAAATGTCATTATTAATAAAGGAATATATTTGTTAATCCGTAATTCGGGAAAAAGTAAGAAGCTAATATCAATTATATATGTCATCAAACAAGAAATACTGGAAAAGTGTTGAAGAGCTGAGCGAAAACAGCTCTATTGTTGAGACGCTACAACAGAACGAATTCGTTCAAGAAATTCCGACAGATGAATTCTTAGGAGATAAGTTATCTTTAGAAAACTCATCTACAACTCGTCGTGATTTTCTTAAATATGTAGGTTTTAGTACGGCAGCTGCTTCTTTAGCAGCTTGTGAAGGACCAGTAAAAAAAGCAATTCCTTATGTAGTTAAACCAGAAAGAATTACTCCAGGAGTAGCAAATTATTACGCAACGACTATTGCAGATGGTTTTGACTTTGCTAGTGTATTAATCAAAACAAGAGAAGGTCGCCCAATAAAGGTGGAAAATAATAATCTTGCAAAATCTAATGGGGAGGCGAATGCAAGAGTTAACGCTTCTGTATTATCTTTATATGATAATTCTCGTATTCAAGAACCTAAGAAGGGTGGAAACGATATTAGCTGGGGAGATTTAGACAGAGAAGTTACTGCCAAGTTAAATCAACTTGGAGGAAAACGGATAGTGTTAATGACTCAGACATTTGCTAGTCCTTCTACTTCTAAATTGATTTCGGAATTTAAAGAAAAATACGGTAATGTAAACCAAGTAGTTTATGATACAGTTTCTAATAGCGAAGCACTCGAAGCATATAATCTAATGTATGGAGAAAGGGCTTTAGCGGATTATGATTTTTCTAAAGTAAATACGATAGTTAGTGTAGGAGCTGACTTTTTAGGAGATTGGCAAGGTGGAGGTTACGATAGTGGATATGCCAAAGGACGTATTCCTAAAAATGGAAAAATGTCTAAGCATATTCATTTTGAGGCAAATATGTCTTTAACGGGAGCTAATGCTGATAAAAGAGTTGCTGTAACTCCATCACAACAAAAACAAGTACTAGCAGCATTATACACATATGTAACAGGATCGGGAACTAAAAAAACATTAGATCCTAAATTAGAAGAAGAGGTAGTTAAGGCTGCTAAACACATACAAAAAGCAGGTAATAATGCAGTAGTTGTATCTGGTATACAGGATGTAGATGCGCAATTAATTGTTTTGGCTATTAATAAAGCAATAAAGAGTAAAGCTTTTAATGAACTAACACCAAGAACAATTCGACAGGGGGATGCTAAAGCAGTATCTCAATTGGTTAAAGATATGAATTCTGGTAGCGTTGGTGCTATATTAATAGTTGGAGTGAATCCATTATATTCTCTACCAAACAAAGAAGAGTTTAAGAGTGGTTTAGAAAAGGTAAGCCTTTCAGTTGCTTTTTCAATGCACAATGATGAAACAGCTTCATTATGTAACTATATAGCGACAACACCGCATTATTTAGAGTCGTGGGGAGATGTAGAGTTTAAGAAAGGGAACTATAGTTTAATGCAACCGACTATAAGACCTTTGTTTAATACTCGTCAGTTTCAAGAAACTTTATTAAAATGGACTGATAATAAAGCAACTTATCATGATTATATAAAGAGTACTTGGACTGGAATTCTAGGAGATACTTCTTGGAATCAAGCATTACATGATGGTGTATTAGTAAAACCAGTATTTCCAAAGGAGGCTTTAGAAACGAATGGGACTACGACTCATACACAAGGTATTGTAGAAGAGGTAGAGCCTACATTTAATGTGAGTGATGCAGCAAATAGATTATCAACAGTAAAAACAACTGGGTTAGAGCTTACATTATATACTAAGACCTCATTAGGAGATGGTCAACAGGCTAATAATCCTTGGTTACAAGAAATGCCTGACCCAATAACAAGAACTTCCTGGGATAATTACCTTACTGTTTCAAAAATAGATGCAGAAAAATTAGGATTATCTAATGAGAATGTTGCAAATGGAGCATTAAATGGTAGTTATGCAACGGTAACGGTTAATAATGCTTCTGTAGTTGTACCTGTTATTATTCAACCTGGACAGGCAATAGGTTCTGTTGGTTTAGCAGTTGGATATGGAAGGGTAAATGGATTAAATGAGGATATGCATGTTGGGGTTAATGCTTTTGGTTTATATCAGAATCTTAATTCGGTACAACCTGTATCAGTAGTTGCTGCAGAAGGTGTTCACGAATTCGCTTGCGTACAATTACATAATACATTAATGGGTCGTGGTGATATTATTAGAGAAACGACACTTGAGATTTTTAACACTAAGGATAAGCATTATTGGAATCCAATTCCAGAAGTTACTAAAAATCATATTGAGTATGAGGTTACTTCTCCAGAAGTAGATATTTGGGATGAATTTGATAGTTCTATAGGACATCATTTTAACCTTTCTATAGATTTGAATGCTTGTACAGGATGTGGAGCTTGTGTTATAGCTTGCCATGCAGAAAACAACGTACCGGTAGTTGGTAAATCCGAAGTTCGTAGATCTAGAGATATGCATTGGTTACGAATTGATCGTTATTATTCTTCTCAAGAAAGTTTTAACGCAGATAATGAAAAGAAAAATAATATTGCTGGTTTAGGAAGTTCTTTGTCGGAATTTGGGGAAATGGAAAACCCTTCAGAAAATCCAGAAGTAGCTTTTCAGCCTGTGATGTGTCAACATTGTAATCATGCTCCTTGTGAAACAGTATGTCCTGTAGCGGCAACTTCACATGGTAAACAGGGGCAAAATCATATGGCTTATAATCGTTGTGTTGGTACTAGATATTGTGCAAATAACTGTCCATATAAAGTACGTAGATTCAATTGGTTCCTATATAATAACAATGATGAATTTAATTACAATATGAATAATGACCTTGGTAGAATGGTGCTTAACCCTGATGTTACAGTACGATCAAGAGGGGTTATGGAAAAATGTTCTATGTGTATTCAGATGACTCAGAAAACTATTTTAGACGCTAAACGAGATGGAAGAATTATCAAAGATGGAGAGTTTCAGACAGCTTGTTCAGCAGCTTGTTCTTCTGGTGCTATGATTTTTGGTGATGTCAATGATAAGGATAGTAAAGTAGCAAAACTTTCGGAGGACGATCGTATGTATCATTTATTAGAGCATGTAGGAACAAAACCTAATGTTATGTATCATGCTAAGGTAAGAAACACAACAGAAGCTTAATTAAAATTATTTAAAGAATAAATCAATTCAATTATAAAGGATTATGTCTCATTACGAAGCACCTATAAGAAAGCCTTTAGTAACTGGTAATAAAACGTACCACGATGTAACAATCGATGTAGCAGCACCAGTTGAAGGTAAAGCAAATAAATCTTGGTGGATTGTGTTCTCTATCGCGCTTATTGCTTTCCTTTGGGGTTTAGGTTGTATAATTTACACAATTTCTACAGGTATCGGTACCTGGGGATTAAATAAAACAGTTGGATGGGCTTGGGATATTACCAACTTTGTATGGTGGGTAGGTATAGGTCATGCTGGAACTTTGATTTCTGCAGTACTTTTGTTATTCCGTCAAAAATGGAGAATGGCAATTAATAGATCTGCTGAAGCGATGACTATATTCTCAGTTGTTCAGGCAGGGTTATTTCCAATTATTCACATGGGACGTCCGTGGTTAGCATATTGGGTATTGCCAATACCAAATCAATTTGGATCTCTATGGGTCAATTTTAATTCACCATTACTTTGGGATGTATTTGCGATATCTACGTATCTATCTGTATCATTAGTATTTTGGTGGACTGGATTATTACCTGATTTTGCAATGATAAGAGATCGAGCAATTACCCCATTTAATAAAAAAATATATGGAATCCTTTCATTTGGATGGAGTGGTAGAGCAAAAGATTGGCAACGTTTTGAAGAGGTGTCATTGGTTCTTGCAGGTTTAGCAACTCCGCTTGTGTTATCTGTACATACAATTGTATCCTTTGATTTTGCTACTTCAGTTATTCCAGGATGGCATACTACAATATTTCCACCGTATTTTGTTGCTGGTGCAGTTTTCTCTGGTTTTGCAATGGTTAACACATTGTTAATTATTATGAGAAAAGTATCAAATTTAGAAGACTATATTACTGTTCAACATATCGAATTAATGAACATTGTAATTATGATTACGGGTTCTATTGTTGGAGTGGCGTATATAACCGAGTTATTTGTAGCTTGGTACTCTGGAGTAGAATATGAACAATATGCGTTTTTAAATAGAGCAACTGGACCTTACTGGTGGGCGTATTGGGCAATGATGAGTTGTAATGTGTTTTCTCCACAGTTTATGTGGTTCCCAAAATTGAGAAGAAGTATCATGTTTTCGTTCTTTATTTCTATAATTGTAAATATTGGAATGTGGTTTGAGCGTTTTGTAATCATCGTTACATCATTGCATAGGGATTATTTGCCTTCTTCTTGGACAATGTTTTCGCCTACTTTTGTAGATATAGGTATATTTATAGGAACTATAGGATTCTTTTTTGTGCTATTTTTGTTATACGCTCGTACATTTCCTGTTATTGCGCAGGCAGAGGTGAAATCAATAATGAAGTCTTCTGGGGAGAAATATAAGAAGTTAAGAGAAGCTGGTATTGATCATAGAGATCAACTTCCAAAAGTTAATGCCAAAATAATTAGAGAAGATAAAGAATAATGACTAATATAGAATATAATTTATTAGATAGTACGATCGATTATTCTTTTGGTAGGGTACAATGTGATAATTGTAAAAGTCAATCACAAAAATTTATAAATAACTAGAATAGTATGGCATCAAAAGTTATACATGCATTATATACCGATGACGACGTCTTAATGGATGCGGTAAAGAAGGTTCGTTCAGAGCATTATCATATTGAAGAGGTATTTACGCCTTTTCCAGTTCACGGTCTGGATAAAGCTATGGGTTTAGCTCCAACTCGTATTGCTATTACTTCATTTATTTATGGATGTATTGGGTTAACAGTAGCAACTGTGATGATGAATTTTATAATGATCGTAGATTGGCCACAGGATATAGGAGGAAAACCTAGTTTTAGCTATCTTGAGAATATGCCGGCTTTTGTGCCGATTATGTTTGAGCTTACGGTGTTTTTTGCGGCGCATTTGATGGTAATTACTTTTTATATGAGAAGTAAATTATGGCCGTTTAAAGATGCTGAAAATCCTGATGTTAGAACCACAGATGATCATTTTTTGATGGAAATAGATTTGGGAAATAAAGAGGTTGATGAACTAACTAGTTTATTAAGTGATTCTGGAGCAGTAGAAATTAAAGTAATAGATAAGCAAGAAGATAACCATTAGTAATAATGAAGAATACTATAAAAATATTAGCGGTGGTAGTAATGGTAATTAGTGTTGTTTCTTGTAAAAAAGATTCAAAACCAAATTATCAATTTATGCCTAATATGTATGAGTCGGTTGGTTATGAACCTTATGGAGAGTATAGTGTTTTTCCTGGTGATCAGGAGGCTATGTTGCCTGCAAAAGGTTCTATTCCGAGAGGTTGGAAGCCTTATGATTTAGAGGATTCTAACGATGGGTATCGTTTTGCTAAAGATTCGTTAAAGAATCCTATACGATATACTAAGGAAAATCTTGAAACAGGAAAAGGATTATATACTATTTATTGTAGTATTTGTCACGGTGATAAAGGAGATGGAAAAGGTACTTTGGTAAAAAGGGAAAAGATTCTAGGTGTTCCTAGTTATGATGACATTGGTAGAGCGATTACAGAAGGTAGTATTTATCATGTGATGTATTATGGGATAAACACTATGGGATCTTATGCTTCTCAAACTAATGAACACGAACGGTGGCAGATTGTTCAATATGTACAAAAGTTAAAAGCAGATCTTGAAGGGGTAACATCTCGTATTGATTCAGAAACTGAAGTTGTGAAAGTAGTAGATGTTGAGGAGACTACTGAACATCATGATTTAACAAAAGAGCATAGTGAGGCACACTAGTGTAATATAAAAAGTTAAGATAAAAGATATTATAAGAATATGTATACGCTATCAAATAGATTAAGATTATTTTCTATCATTCTTGTGGTGGTTGGTTCTATAGGACTTATTTCAGGTTTTTTAGGTAGACCGGGATCTATAGATGAAGTAAAAGAGATGATGGCATCTCATGATGCCCATGGTGAATCCAAGGTTGACATAAAAAGTCATGGAACAGAAACGTCTACACATGGTGATGATGCCCATTATGAACACGTGTTGCATCAGTTGCAAAATAAACCTTGGGCAGCACTATACATTGCAGCATTTTTCTTCTTTATGATTTCCTTGGGGGTTTTAGCATTTTATGCAATACAATTTGCGTCACAGGCAGGTTGGTCACCAGTTTTATTCAGGGTGATGGAGGCTATAACTGCATATTTAGTTCCGGGAGGAATAATTATGTTTGTTATTTTAGCGCTTTCTGGGTTTCACATTAACCATTTGTTTGTTTGGGCTGATCCTGAAGTTGTTGCTGGAGATAAATTACTTCAAGGTAAGTCAAGTTGGCTAAATGGATCAGGGTTTATTATTAGAGCTGCTATATTTCTTGGAGGTTGGATGTTATACAGATATTTTGCTGTAAAATATTCAAGAAATCAGGATGATGATGCTACAGGTAATGTGTGGTATAAAAAGAGTTTTAAAATATCTGCAGCTTTTTTGGTTTTCTTTATTTATACGGAATCTATGATGTCTTGGGATTGGATCATGAGTTTTGATCCACATTGGTTTAGTACCTTATTCGGATGGTATGTTTTTGCTGGGTTATTTGTTTGTGGAATAACTACAATAGCTTTAATTACAATATACTTGAAGTCGAAAGGATATTTAGAGTTTGTAAATAATAGTCATATTCATGATTTAGCTAAATTTATGTTTGGTGTTAGTATATTTTGGACATACTTGTGGTTTTCTCAGTTTATGTTGATTTGGTATTCGAATATACCTGAGGAGGTTACTTACTATATTACTAGAATTGAAGATTATAAATTACCATTTTTTGGTATGGTAGCAATGAATTTTATTTTTCCAATATTGGTGTTGATGAATAGTGATTTCAAACGAGTTAATTGGTTTGTAGTTATGGCAGGTGTTGTAATTCTGTGTGGACATTATATTGATGTATTTAATATGGTTATGCCAGCAACTGTAGGGACATCTTGGTTTATAGGTGTTACTGAAATAAGTGCAGTGTTATTATTTTTAGGTTTGTTCTTATTTGTCGTATTTAGGGCACTTACTAAAGCTCCTTTGTTAGCAAAAGGAAATCCGTATATCGAAGAAAGCAAACATTTTCATTATTAATAAATAGAATCGTAAAAAAGAAGATAGATAAAAATGACTGTATTCTTAACCATAGTAGTTATCGCGCTTTTTGGAATCACATTGTGGCAAATGTCAAAAATATTGAAATTGTCTCAATTAAAAAACGCTGACATTTCTCAAGTAGCAAATGATAAGGATAATAATTTACAGGGTAAATTAATGCTTTGCTTTGTTATATTCATTTATGCATTAACAATATATTGTTTTACTCAATATAATAGTTTTTTTCTTCCAGAATCTGCTTCTGAACATGGATTAGATTATGATAGACTGATGTTAATATCTATGGTATTGATAATGTTTGTTCAGATTATAACACAAGGGTTATTACATTTTTTTGCTTATAAGTATAGAGGAGAAAAGTCTAATAGAGCATTGTTTTTTGCAGATAATGATAAGTTAGAGTTTATCTGGACTATTATTCCTGTTATAGTGTTAGCTGGTTTGATTATTTATGGTTTGTTTACTTGGACCGAAATAATGAATATCGATGAAGAGGAAGGTGATCCTCTTATTGTAGAATTATATGCATATCAATTTGGTTGGAGAGCTAGATATGCTGGACAAGATAATGTTTTAGGTAAAGCAAATGTTCGATTTATAGAAGGGGTTAATACGCTTGGTCTCGATGTTTCAGATAGTTATGGTAAAGATGATAAAATCACCACGGAGTTACATTTACCAGTAAATCGTAAGGTTATATTCAAGATGCGGTCTCAGGATGTTTTACATTCCGCATATATGCCTTTCTTTAGGGCTCAGATGAATGTAGTTCCTGGAATGATAACAGAATTTGCCTATACACCTATTCTTACATCAGAAGAAATGCGAAATAGTGATGCTATGGTTGAAAAGGTGACGACTATTAACAAAATTAGAAATGAGAAAAATAAAAAGTTAGTAGCTTCTGGAGAAGAAAAACTGGAACCATATTCTTTCGATTATTACTTGTTATGTAATAAGATATGTGGTACATCACATTATAATATGCAGATGAAAATTATAGTGGAATCTGCGGAAGATTATAAGGCTTGGGTAAAAGTGCAACAAACTTTTGGAGAACAATTATCGGCTCAAGTAAGCAAGTAAGTAAGAAACAAAAATTAATATATTATATTTAATCGAAATAAGGATATGTCAGCAATAGCAAACGTACATGATCACGCGGAAGACCACGATCACGGACATCATCATAAAGAAACCTTTATTACCAAATATATTTTTAGTCAAGATCATAAAATGATCTCTAAGCAGTATTTAATTACTGGTTTGATAATGGGTATTATCGGTATTGCAATGTCTATATTGTTTAGGATGCAATTAGCTTGGCCTGATCATGAATTTACGATTTATGAAGTATTATTAGGCAAGTTTGGTAAGGATGGTGTTATGGATCCAGGTATTTATTTAGCTTTGGTTACTATTCATGGTACTATAATGGTATTTTTCGTTCTTACTGCAGGTTTAAGTGGTACTTTTAGTAACTTGTTGATACCTTTACAGATAGGTGCTAGGGATATGGCATCTGGATTTTTGAACATGGTTTCTTATTGGTTATTCTTTTTGAGTAGTATAATAATGATTTTGTCATTATTTGTAGAAGCAGGACCGGCATCTGCTGGATGGACTATATATCCACCATTAAGTGCATTACCGCAGGCTATCGGAGGATCAGGAATGGGTATGACATTATGGTTAGTGTCCATGGCTATATTTATAGCATCATCGTTGCTAGGATCCTTAAACTATGTTGTAACGGTTATTAATTTGCGTACTAAAGGAATGTCTATGACACGTATGCCGTTGACAATTTGGGCATTTTTTGTAACAGCGATTATAGGTATTGTTTCTTTCCCTGTTTTGTTATCTGCCGCATTATTACTAATTATGGATAGAAGTTTTGGGACTTCTTTTTATCTAAGTGATATTTATATACAGGGTGAAGTTTTACATAATCAAGGTGGATCTCCAGTGCTTTTTGAACATTTATTTTGGTTTTTAGGACATCCAGAAGTTTATATTGTGTTATTACCAGCTTTGGGAATTACTTCGGAGATTATTGCAACGAATGCTCGTAAACCTATTTTTGGATATAGAGCGATGGTTGCATCTATATTGGCAATTGCTTTTTTATCGACAATTGTTTGGGGACATCATATGTTTGTGTCTGGAATGAATCCATTTTTGGGGTCTGTGTTTACATTTACAACATTATTGATAGCGATACCGTCTGCAGTTAAATCATTTAACTACATCACAACTCTATGGAAGGGTAATCTACAGTTTAATCCTGCCATGTTATTCTCTATAGGTTTAGTATCTACGTTTATAACAGGTGGTCTTACAGGAATTATATTAGGAGATAGTACATTAGATATAAATGTACATGATACTTATTTTGTAGTTGCTCACTTCCATTTAGTAATGGGTATATCTGCGTTATATGGATTATTTGCGGGTGTTTATCATTGGTTTCCAAAAATGTTTGGTAGAATGATGAATAAGAACCTAGGGTATATTCATTTTTGGGTAACGGCTATTGGAGCTTATGGGGTGTTCTTTCCTATGCATTTTGTTGGGATGGCTGGATTGCCAAGAAGATATTATACAAATTCTAATTTCCCTTACTTTGATGATTTAACGGATACTAATGTATTAATTACGTTATTTGCGATAATGACAGCGATAGTGCAGTTAGTATTCTTGTATAATTTTATAAGTTCTATTTTTTATGGTAAAAAGGCGGTTCAAAATCCTTGGAAGTCTAATACATTAGAATGGACTACACCAGTAGAGCACATTCATGGTAACTGGCCAGGAGAAATCCCTAGTGTACATAGATGGCCATATGATTATAGTAAAACTAATGAAAATGGTGAATATGTAATTGCGGGACAAGATTATGTTTCTCAGATTATACCACTACAGGATGGTGAGGAAGAAATGCATCATTAATACCAAGATATTTTAAAATATTAAAAGCCTTTTCAGTTTTATGAAAAGGCTTTTTCTTTTTCTAGTATATTTGTTGGTAATATACATCTCAATAGTAATGAGTAAGATGTGTTCTAATTTTTTTTATATGAACGATAATCTAAATCCAACGAACGAAAACTTTACTAACGAAGATTTTGATATAGAAAGGGCTTTAAGACCTTTAGAATTTGATGATTTTGCCGGTCAGGATCAAGTACTTGAGAATTTAAAAATTTTCGTACAGGCTGCTAATCTTAGAAATGAAGCATTAGATCATACTCTTTTTCATGGTCCTCCCGGTTTAGGAAAAACTACATTGGCTCATATATTATCTAATGAGTTAGGTGTTGGTATTAAAGTTACTTCAGGTCCTGTGTTAGATAAACCTGGTGATTTAGCTGGGCTATTGACCAATCTTGATGAAAGAGATGTGTTATTTATAGATGAAATCCATAGATTAAGTCCAATTGTGGAAGAATATTTGTATTCTGCTATGGAGGATTATAAGATTGATATTATGATCGAGAGTGGACCAAATGCTAGAACAGTGCAGATTAATCTAAACCCTTTTACTCTAATTGGTGCGACTACTCGTTCAGGCTTGCTTACTGCTCCTATGAGAGCAAGATTTGGTATACAATCCAGATTACAATATTATACTACAGAATTATTATCTACAATAGTTGAAAGAAGTGCGCATATACTTAATGTACCAATATCAATGGAAGCTGCGATAGAGATAGCTGGTAGAAGTAGAGGGACTCCTAGAATTGCAAATGCATTATTACGAAGGGTTAGAGATTTTGCTCAGATTAAAGGAAATGGAAAAATTGATATAGAAATATCTCAATATGCATTGAAAGCACTTAATGTAGATGCTCATGGTCTTGATGAAATGGATAATAAAATACTTTTGACGATGATCGATAAGTTTAAAGGTGGGCCTGTAGGATTAACTACTATTGCTACTGCTGTAAGTGAGAGTCCTGAAACTATTGAAGAAGTATACGAACCCTTTTTAATTCAGCAAGGATTTATAATGCGTACACCTAGAGGTAGAGAAGTAACTGAAGCCGCTTATAAACACTTAGGGCGAGTTAAAGGAGGTAACCAAGGAGAATTATTTTAACCAATATAATAATTTATGAATCAACAAACCACTCTTAAACCACAACCAAAAACCACAAACAAACCTTTTGAGAAAATAAAAATACCTTTTGAATCTTTCAAAGATAAACTCGATGAAAATCCCAAAATAGTATTTTCTGGAATTTTCGGAAGTGGAAAAACTACTTTTTTAAAATATTTTTTTCAAGAATCTGATATTTATGAAAGTATACACTTATATCCAGTAAATTATTCTGTAGTTTCTAATACAGATATTTTTGAATTAGTAAAGAATGATATTTTATTACAATTATTAGGAAAAGTCGATATCAGTGATATCGAAAGTGATGAGATATCGTTTCATGTAAAGCTACATGCTTATTTATTCAGTAAGTACGATATTGGTAAAAAAATAGATTTGTTTGCATCTCTATTTAATTTTATTCCTAATTATGGTACAGCTATTTATAAGTTTTATGACAAGCTTAAAAGTTTAAAAAATAGTTACGATGAATATCACGAGGAAAATAAAAAAGTAAAGGAAGAAACAATAGCAAAGCATTTAGAAGAACAAACTTCTGATAAAGGACACATATATGAAGAAGATTTTTTGACAGAGTTAATACGCCTTTTAGTCAATAAAATAAAGGAAAGAGAGAATAAAAAAGTGGTTTTGGTAATAGATGATTTGGATAGACTAGACCCAGACCACATTTTTAGACTTTTAAATATATTCTCTGCACATATTGATTTTATAGGAGAAGAAAACAACAATAAATTTGATTTTGACAAGGTCGTTTTAGTATGTGATTATAATAATATAGAAAATATATTTAAACATAAATACGGTACTAATGCTGATTTTAAGGGATATATCGATAAATTTTATACAGGTATTTATTGGCATGATATTTCTAATTTAGTCACTGAAATAATTGGTAATTATTTAGAAGGAATTGATACGGGTAATAGTGATATTATTTCTGATACAAACAGGATAGGAATAAATATTAGATTTATACTAAAAAATTTAATAGATAATAACCTAATTAACTTAAGAAGTCTTGTTAATTATCGGAGAAAGTTTGATAAGTATTCTTTTATGAATTCTAGGGGCTCTAGTATAAAAATAAAAAATACGACTCTAAATCATTTAAATGTAGATATAGAATATGTTATAGGTTTTTTTATTGACTTTTTTGAAAATAACAATAATTTTCTGAATTGCATATCCAAAGCAAGTAAAATTAAAGGATTTGGTTATAAGGATAGGTATGATACTAATAACATAAACAAGGCATGTGGAATTTTGTTTTTAGTAGATTGTTTAAAAAACAATAATGATCCAGCAAACAAGGTTGATCCAGTCAATAAACCTAAAGAGTTAAAATATGAGAACTACACTTTTCTATGTGAAATTAAAAGTATAGATTATAATGAAGTTGTAATCTGTAATGAAGTTAAAGTAAATGGGATTAATATTAATAAAAACGAAGTGAATTTAAATTACTTCTCAATTTTACATGAAGGCGTAAAAATATATTTAGATCATTTAAATCGGTATTAAAGATGGATGTAACTAAAATACCAACAGTTTCGTTCTTTGAAGTATTAAAGAATTCAAAACAAATACTCAAAAACCCATTAAATTTTCATCATAAAAATTTTGAAAAACATGGAGATGTTTTTCAAGTTCAATTAGGTTTTGGGAAGAAAGTTATTTTTACAAGGGATTCTGGTTTTGCTAAACATATATTACAAAAGCAGCATAAAAAATATTATAAATCGGATATACAGACAAAGGATTTAGCTAAATATGTAGGAGAAGGGTTATTAACATCAAATGGAGACAAATGGCTTAAGCAAAGACGCTTGATTCAACCTGCATTTCATAAAAAAAAGTTAGAATCCATAGTAAATATAATAAATACGGTAATAAAAGAAGAACTTGGAAGTATCGAGCCTAATAAAGTAATCGATATTCGTCCTCTTGTGGGTAATTTAGCCTTTAATGTAGTGGGTAAATCCTTATTTAGTTATACGGATAAAGAAGAAAATATCTCACGTTTACATCAAATAACAGAAGATGTTCAAGAGTTTTTGATTAAGGAGCTAAGACAGCCATACATGAGATGGTGGTTTAACTTAAGTGGGGAAGTGAAAAAATCATTGAACTATACAAAAGAATCACGTCATATTTTAAACTCAATAATTGAGGAAAGGAGAAATTCTGATAAAAAGTACGATGATTTATTGGATATGTTGTTAGAATCCAAATATGAAGATGGTCAAGTAATGGATAATGAACAACTGATAGATGAAATTTTAATTTTATTTCTTGCAGGTCACGAAACAACATCTAATGCATTGTCATTTACACTATTACTACTGGCTTTATACCCCGAAATTCAAGGTAAAATTTATGCAGATCTTTCTGAATCAAGCGATGAAAGTCTATCTTTTTCGGATCAAATCGAAAAACATCAGTATACAAAGCAATGTATTGAAGAATCCATGAGGATGTATCCACCAGCATATTTTTCTGATCGTGTCAATATACAAGATGATACATACAATAACATAAATTTTCCAAAAGGCTCCACTATTTTAATTTCGTTTTATGAGATACATAGGCATCTAGATTTCTGGAAAGACCCTAAAAACTTTAATCCGGATAGGTTTCATACAGATCAAAAGAAAGATAATTCAGAACATTATTTTCCTTTTGGAGCTGGTCCGAGAATGTGTATAGGTAATAATTTAGCAATGTATGAAATGATACAGATAGTGAATGAGTTGGTACGAAAATATAAAATTTCAACACCACTGGATACTATAGAAGTTAAGCCAATGGTAACTTTAAGACCTTTAAAATCAGAAATAAAATTTACATTGCGATAATTGGTATTGTGATATAAAATAGAAACTAATTAATTCTAATGGAAACCAAGGTTCGATATACCCATATGATTAAAGAAGAAGCCAAACGGCTTGGTTTTTTGTCATGTGGTATCAGTAAGGCAGAATTTCTAGAAAAAGAAGCTCCTCGGTTAGAGAATTGGTTAAAACAGAATAGGAACGGACAGATGCAGTATATGGAAAATCATTTTGATAAACGCTTAGACCCTACTAAATTAGTAGAAGGTTCTAAAAGTGTAATATCCGTATTGCTTAATTACTTTCCTTCAGAAAAGCAAAAGGATCCCAATGCGCCTAAGATATCTAAATATGCATATGGGCAAGATTATCATCACATAATTAAAGGTAAATTAAAAGAATTACGAGAGTTTATCTATGAAAACATTGGTGATGTAAGTGGCAGAGCATTTGTAGATTCAGCACCAGTTTTAGACAAAGCTTGGGCTGCAAAAAGTGGTTTGGGATGGATTGGCAAGAATAGTAATCTATTAACTCAAAAAGTAGGGTCATTCTATTTTATAGCAGAATTAATTTTAGATATTGATTTAGAATATGACAATCCAGTTACAGATCATTGTGGTACTTGTACTGCTTGTATTGATGCCTGTCCTACTCAGGCTATTGTTGATCCTTATGTAGTGGATGGTAGCAAATGTATTTCCTATTTTACTATAGAACTCAAAGAAGAAATTCCTACAGCGTATAGTGGGCAGTTTGAAAACTGGATGTTTGGTTGCGATATATGTCAAGATGTATGTCCTTGGAACCGTTTTTCAAAACCTCATAATGAACCTCTTTTTAATCCAAATCCTGAACTTTTAGAAATGACTAAAAATGATTGGGAAGAAATTACGCAAGAGGTGTTTTCTGGGGTTTTTCAGAAATCGGCGGTTAAGAGAACCAAGTTTTCAGGATTGAAAAGAAATATTGAATTCATTAAAAAAGCTTAATATCAATTGGACTATGAATTTAATATTACGCCATTTTTCTTATGAATTTACTGTAAAAGAAAAATGAAATTAGGAGTATTATCTAGTAGGTTAATTTTTTTACATGGTATGAAAATAGAGAGAATGTATTTGCATCAACAAGATTCTCTAAAAACAAGTTTAGTAGGTAGTATTATTTCCTGATGTTTGATAAGTTTACCTTCTTTGATAGCTTCAATTTCTTGTATTAAAAGTTCGGTTGCTACAACTCCAATTTCATGAGCAGGTTGATCAACTGTAGTTAAAGTTGGTGAAACTACAGAAGACATAAACCAATTACTAAACCCAAAAACAGCAATATCCTCTGGGATTTTTATGTTAGAATCATTAAAAAACTTAATAGCACCGATTGCAACTAAATCCGTGATTGTAAAAATAGAATCTACATCAGGATTTTCAGAAACCATTTTTTTTGCATTGTCATACCCATCTTCGAAATCTTGATTATTATTACAGATGTAGACTAATGAAGGATCAAATGGGATACCATTCGCTAGTAGAGCATCTTTATATCCATTAAAACGATCGTTAGAAATTTTAGGGTTTAGATCCCCTCTAAAATGAGCAATCTTTTTATATCCTTTAGAGATAAGATACGATACAGCTTCAAAAGCAGCTTTTTTATCATCAATACGTACCTTAGAGCACTTAATAGAGGGTTCTGTTTTGTCAAAAAGGACTAAAGGAATATCATTATTTAGTACTTTTTTTAGATGAACAAATTCATTTGTTTTATTAGATAAAGAGATTAGTATACCGTCTACTCTACTATTAATAAGTAAGTTGATTTGTTTTTTTTCTAAAAACAACTTCTCATTCGATTGTAATATAATTACTAAATATCCTTTTTTTTCTGCCTCCTCAATAATTCCCTCAATAACCTTAGAAAAAAAATGATGAACAGTAGTAGGTATAATAACTCCAATAATTTTAGTCTGTTGAGTTCTAAGATTAACAGCCAATTGATTGGGAGTATAATTCAGTTTTCTAGCCATCATCATAACCCTGTCTTTTGTAGCTTTATTGATATCAGGATAATTTTTCAAAGCTTTAGAAACAGTAGCCACAGAAATTCCCAATTCTATAGCAATATCTTTAAGGGTAGTAACTTTCATGTAGCAAAAAACTTTTAAGGATAAATATACAATTTAATACTCCATAAGAATTATATAAGTAGGTTTTAAGATTCAAATAAATGTATTTTTAAAAAAACAAAAATTATTATACTAATAGAGCCTGTTTATAAAAACATAAAAAATAACTTTTAAATGAATAATTAGTTGATTTTTAAGGTTTAAGCTAGTTAATATGAAGAATATAAAGTTAAAAAAGTAATTATATAACTGTTAATAGGTTTTTTTAATGTAAAAATAAATATAAAAATTACTTGTACCGAAAACGTTTTCGGTAACACCGAAAACGTTTTCGGTACAAGTAATTAGTAAAATAGAAACAAATACATAACAGATTTTTAGGAACTTGCTAGAAATTAAATTACAAAAAACATGAAACAAGGGCTAATTTTTACGTTATTTTTCATTTTTGTGTCTTGGACAACAATAGCTCAAGAAAAGAGAAGTATATCAGGAAGTATAAAAGATGGAAAAGGCACTCCAGTATTAGGAGTAAATGTATTAGTAGAAGGAACAGAGAATGGAACTACATCCGATTTTGATGGCTTATACGAAATTAATAATCTAGAGGAAGGTACTACATATACTATCGTTTTTTCTTCAATAGGCTTTAAAACCCTAAAAGAAAAAATAGTAGTAAAAGGAGATGTGATAAAAGATATTACCATACAAGAAGATCTACAATCATTAGATGAAATTGTGTTAACAGGAACATCTAATCCAAGAACTAAATTAGAGTCTAGTGTAGCAATAAAGACGATGGGTGCTATAGAATTAGAAAAAAGAGCGCCACAAAGCACAGGAGATTTATTACAATCTGTACCAGGATTTATGGTAGAATCCTCAGGAGGAGAAGTAGGTAACAATCTTTTTGCCAGAGGAATACCATCAGCAGGAGCATATGAATATGTTCAGATACAAGAAGACGGTTTGCCGGTGTTCGAAGATGGAGCCTTACAATTTGGAAATGCTGATAATTGGTACCGTTTAGATGAAACAGTTAGTAAAATGGAAGCCGTAAGAGGTGGTTCTGCTGCAATTTTTGCAACAAACTCACCTGGAGGGATTATAAACTTTATATCAAAAACAGGTCAAAATGATTTTGGTGGAAAGATTAAAACAACCGTAGGCGATTATGGTCTTTTTAGAACAGATCTTAATGTTGGAGGAGCAATAGTACAAGATAAATTATTTTTTAACATAGGAGGGTTTTATAGAGTAGATGATGGTATCAGAAATCCAGGTTTTCAGGCGAACAAAGGAGGGCAAATCAAGTTTAATATGACCTATAAATTCGAAAAAGGATACGTTAGAATTAATTATAAAAAATTAGAGGATAGAAACATATTTTTATTGCCAATACCTTTAACAAATGACGCAGATGGAAACCCAAAAGGGTATAATGGTTTTGATCCAAACTACGGAACCCTGACATCTCGTAATTTTAGTCGCCTAAGAGTACCACAAGCAGGTGGTGGATTTTTTGAAAGAGATTTAGAAGATGGGGTAAACCCTAATGTAAATGCAATAGGAGGAGAGTTTAAATATCAATTATCAGATATGGTATCTATAAAAAACTCTTTCAGAAATACTGAAATTGATTTAAATTATAATGCTATTTTTAGTACAGGCGGACCAGATACACAAGCGGATTTTGCTACAAAAACAGCACAATTTAAAATCCCTGATGCTACTAATGCCGTGTATACCTATGTAGATGATGGCAAGGTATTGAATCCAAATAGCTTAATTATGAGAGCTGATCATTGGGCAATAGATAAAGACATGTCTAATTTTGCGAATAAATTAGCTTTTTCTTTTAATTTTGAAATGTTTAATATCACTTTAGGACATTATTATTCTAGTTGGAAATCCAATCAATATTGGAACTGGAGCAACTATTTAGTAGATGTGTCTGATAACCCAAGGTTAGTAAATTTAGTAGACAAAAGCACAGGAGTATCTAGAACTTATAATGGAATCGAAAGAATTACTTGGCTAGAAAGAGATGCACAAACCAAAGGAAAACTAAATGCAATTTATATTGATACTGAGGTTGATTTTACGGAAAATTTAACAGGTAATTTTGGATTACGTTTTGATGAAGATAAGTATTCGGGATATAGAGATAATGCACAATTTTTCTCAAAAGATTTAGGTCTGTTACCTGATAATACAGCAGATGATGCTGTTACTGTAGTAGAAGGCAACCCATATACATATTGGAACTATGATGTAAGCGAATTATCGTATACATCCGCACTTAATTACAAGTTTACAGATCAGATGGCAATTTATGGTCGATATAGCCATGGATTTAGATCACCAATAGAAGAAGCATATTATAATAATGCTGCTCAGGTTGATAAATTAAAAGTGACAACTGTGAACCAATCCGAATTAGGGTTCAAATTTTCTAACCCTATTGTTAAGCTATCCACTAATTTATTTTATATGAACTTAGGCAATATAGCTTTTGCAGACATATTAGCAGATGGTACTTCAGAAAACAGTTTTGCAGATGTTAATAACCTAGGAGTAGAAGTAGAAGCTAATGTAAAAATAGGAATATTTTCTATTGATGTTAATGGTACCTTACAGAATCCAAAATATGATGGATATAAAGGAAAAAATAAAGATGGTTCTACATTTGATTATGATGGTAATTTAGCCAGAAGAAACCCAAAATATTTCTTTACCGTTAGACCACAAGTAGAAGTTACTAAAGGAATTACTACATATGTACAATGGTCACATTTTGGGAAAAAATTTCAAGATGCAGCAAATACTGTCGAAAAAGAATTACCAGCCTTTAATGTCTTTAATGCAGGTTTAGCCTATAAATATAAAAATATAAGATTTGCAGTAGATGGAGCCAATTTATTTAATGAAATTGGATTAACAGAAGGAAATCCACGTAATAGCAATGCATCTAATGATGTTTATCTAGCACGACCAATATTAGGAAGATCTTTTAGACTTTCCGTTGGTTTAGATTTTTAGGGATTATCTATAAAACACAATATTTAGTAAGTAAAAATTAGCAAATCAAAAGCACTAAAAGAATAACAATATAGCATGAAAAACATAGGGATAAAAATATCATTATTTTTAAATTATTTCATATTTGCCATCCTATTAAATAGTGTCGGTATTGTTATTCTTAAATCTTTAGAAAACTATAATGTAGACGAAATTCAGGCAAGCACATTAGAATGGTTTAAAGACATGCCTATAGCAATAGTATCCTTCTTAATAGCATCGTTTCTGCCTAGAATAGGATATAAGAAAGGAATGATGATAGGATTGATGATCTCTATGATTGCATGTATAGTAATGTACTATGGCAATTCCTTTTGGTCAGCAAAATTCTTGTTTGCATCAATAGGAGTATCTTTTGCTTTGATTAAAGTATCCGTTTATACATTAATAGGCTTAGTAACGGAAACATCTAGAGAGCATAATAGTCTGATGAGTTCTATAGAAGGCGTATTCATGATAGGGATTGCTGTTGCCTACTTTTTGTTTCCTGCCTTCAATGACACTAATGATCCTGATGCTTGGTTACGAATATATTGGTTGCTAGCTGCTTTGACTTTACTATCACTTGTTTTTTTATTTTTTACCAAATTCGAAGAAGGAAATGAAATCCCAGGAGCAAACCTATTAGATGATGTAAAACAAATGATAATGCTTTGTACTAAATTATTAGTTATTGTATTTGTATGTAGTGCATTTCTATTTGTAATGGTAGAACAAGGAATCATGACTTGGTTACCCACCTTTTATAAACGAGTATTGCAATTGCCATCAAATGTTAGTATTATGATGTCTAGTATTTTTGCAATGTCTTTAGCTTTAGGAAGAATAGGAGCAGGTTTTTTGACTAAATATTTATCTTGGATACAAGTATTAGTCCCATGTATATTAATAGCAATGCTTATGGTTGTTTTTATATTACCAGAAACCCTAAATGTAAGCGTACAAGAAATAAACACAATTTCAGACATACCATTAATAGGATTTACATTTCCATTGATAGGGTTATTCATAGCACCAATATACCCATTAATAAATTCGGCAGTTCTAAGCGCATTACCCAAAAGATTACACAGCCCTATGACAGGAATGATAGTAGTTTTTTCTGCCCTAGGAGGTACCTCTGGATCAACTATTATAGGATGGTTATTTAAAACAGTAGGAGCACAACAAGCATTTTATTACACCGTAATACCTATGATTTTATTACTAATATCATTAGTGGTATTGCATAATATGACAAAACAGAATGTTAGTTAAAGTAAACAAAGAACAAACGTTAAAAGAACTATTAAAGCAAGAG
>CAVYIL010000282.1:0-11243 GCA_963768325.1 uncultured Flavobacteriaceae bacterium
AGTTACTAATGGATTTTTTTGTGTATAATAATTTTATCATCTTTATTGTTCCTGTTAAAAAGAGCTAAGGTGATGGAACAAAAATATATTAAATCAGGTTTTTTATCCAGTATTGTTTTAGGATAGGATTTATTTAATTTTATTGGTTTCTGTTAGTGTAAATATTGGTAAAGATACTTTAAAGGTAACCACAAGTAATCGAATGATAATTATAAAAAGGGAAGTGATAATATAATTTACGGTATTATTGACCTGAAATGTATACATTATCATAAAACAAATTCCGCCAGCAATTGATATTGTCGCGTATATCTCTTTTCTGAAAATAACAGGTATTTCATTACATAAAATATCACGAATAACACCTCCAAAACAACCTGTAATTGTTCCTAAAGCAATTGAAAAAATTGGAGCAAGACCGGCATTAATACCTGCTTCTACACCCATTATAGTATAAATACCTAATCCTATAGTGTCGAATAGAAATACGGATTTCTTAAGGTAATCTAGTTTGTTTCTAAATATTATAGCAATAAAGGTTACGCCTCCTATAAGATACATATTAAAGGTGTTTTGCATCCAAGATACAGGTGTATTACCAATTAATATATCTCTAAGTGTACCTCCTCCTGTAGAGGTAACAAATGCAATAATAAAGATTCCGAAAAAATCTAACCTTCTGTTCATAGCACTCAAAGCGCCTGAAATAGAAAAAGCCATAATGCCTAGAATATCTATAATACCCAAAATAGTCATATTTGTTATTTTGTTTGTTATTAAGGTACAAATGTAAGCGTAATGTTTATACATTAAACAATCTGATAATCGTAATCTATACTGAGATAATAATTCTTAATAACTTTACTGCCTCATTTATATACTAATTGTTATTTTTACACTAGTTAAAAAGAAAGGTTATGTCAGATACTAAAGAGAGAATAAAATGCCTTATTATAGGTTCGGGTCCTGCGGGATATACAGCTGCAATATATGCTTCTAGAGCTGATCTTAAACCTGTTATGTACACAGGTATGGAGCCTGGAGGACAGTTAACTACTACTACTGAAGTTGATAATTTTCCGGGATATCCTGAAGGAGTTGATGGTCCTACTATGATGGTGCAGCTGCAGCAGCAGGCAGAGCGTTTTGGCACTGAAGTTCGTGTAGGGATGGTGACTGCTGTTGATTTTAGTACAGAAAAAGGAGGGATTCATAAAATTACTGTTGATGATTCTAAGGAGATAGAGGCAGAAGCTGTGATTATATCAACTGGAGCTACTGCTAAATATTTAGGTTTGCCTAGTGAACAACGCTTACGTGGTGGTGGAGTATCTGCTTGTGCAGTATGCGACGGTTTTTTTTATAAAGGACAAGATGTAGCAATTGTTGGAGCGGGGGATACTGCGGCAGAAGAAGCTACTTATCTTTCTAATATCTGTTCTAATGTAACCATGTTAGTGCGTAAGGATTTTATGAGAGCTTCTAAAGCTATGCAGCATAGAGTGGAGAATACTCGTAATATTAAGGTATTGTATAATACTGAAATTGATGAAGTGTTAGGAGAACAAGTTGTGGAAGGATTGAGAATGGTTAATAATCAATCTGGTAAAAAAGAAGAGATTAAGATTACGGGATTGTTTATTGCTATTGGTCATAAGCCTAATACAGATATATTTAAGGGTAAGATTAAGATGGATGATACTGGGTATATCATCACAGAGGGTAAGTCAACAAAGACTAATATTCCTGGAGTTTTTGCATCTGGAGATGTGCAAGATAAAGATTATAGACAGGCTGTAACTGCTGCTGGCACAGGTTGTATGGCTGCATTAGATGCAGAACGATATTTAGCGACGGTAGAGTCTAAGCAAAAGGTTTCTGCTTAATTCATAGTAAGGATATAAAAGCGCATCTATCAATTATATGATAGATGCTTTTTTTATTTCTATAATCGAAGTCTACTCGGACTATAATCTATATCTTTTTTATAAAGAATAGATTCATTGGAGAAAGTCTCCAAGTTAATTTTAGCATCTCCTAATAAGTAAATTTCAGTTTTGTCTTTGGCATTTATAGTAATTTCTTCGGTAGTAAGCATAAAACAATCACTTGATCCATCAGCGGTTAAATCAGTTTTAATACTTTCTAACTTTTCACCATAAAAATTTGCATCTTCAGTAACTTTAATTATTAACGATTTTAGATTTCCTTCTAGTTTTACGAATCCTTTTTTGAATACGTTTATTTTTCCATTATCAGCGGATAATATTCCTTTTAACTTAGAGTTATCATTTATTTGATAAATAACTTCTTTTGATGTGGTATGTAATTCAACTTTTGACTTACCATTAGATGTATAGTTCAATTTATCAGAATTTATAGTCAAAAAAGTTTCTGTATTATCATTGGTTTGCAAGCTAAATACAGGGGATTGGATTGGCGAAATAGATTTTATTTCTACTTTATCATGTATTACTACTTTTTTTAAACTAGATGCATACAAGATTTTTAAGTTTAGGTTTTTGAAGCTTTTAAAATTCTTGGAGGTACTAATTGTTAGTGTGCTATCCTGTACTTCTGTTTTAATGAATTCGTGTAAGTTACTATCCGTTTCTATTTTGACAATATTATCACTGTCTTCGCTAAGACTTACTTCAAAGTTATCGAATATTTTAATGGTGTGAAAGGCGCTAACATCTCTTTGTTCTGTCGTTGTGATTTTATTGCCTTTGATTTTTTCTTTTTGCCCGAATGTGTTACCGATAAATAAAATCGAAACGAATAATAATAGGTATGCTTTCATTTTATATTTAGTTTTTTAATACTGAAGTGGTTTAAACTTTTTTCAATTCGCTATAAAAATGTTCTTTTTTACTCAGTTTTCCTTTTTATTATTACTTCGCAGCACTGTTATGAAGTGTAAAGAACACTTTAATTGGTTGAAAACATTTTTTTCGCCAGAATCAAAAAAAAAGGCTCTATGTTGATTTGAGTGGGTAAGATAAAAAAAGTAAATTTGAAGATAACAAATTCTCAAGAAATATTTTCAATAGCTTTAGGATTACAAGAACCTTGTGGCATATAAGCTCTCTCTCATTTAACAAAGAGACCTCACAATTAGACATTCATTTAGCCTTTATGGATTAGATTACATCTCTTCCATATTGTTAAATCCTGTAAATCAGGATAATATAAACCTAATTCGGTTTTTGTCATGTACTTAGAAAAATAAAAATTAGATGCTTACGGAGAATAATATTGTTTTTAGAATATGGAACACATAAGCTACAAAACAAATAAACGAAATCAATTATACTTTTTTTAAGTCGTTAGCAAACAGTTGTCAAAGCTCTTAAAACAAAAAACGCAAACACCTTATTTTAAGCTGTTTGCGTTTTACTCTTGTGACCGCGAAGGGATTCAAGAACTTGTAATTTAAAATAATGAATAAGCTACGTATTAAGACAATAATCCTAATAAAATAAGTGCTTAACGAAAGTAAATTAGCTTGTTTAATCTTTCATTAGGTTTAATGTAATTACATAATATTTAGTAATTGCTGACTAAATGCTGACCAAATTATTATATTTGAAAAAATTATAATTATAATGGCTAAGGTCAAATATTTACTACAAAGTAACAAAACAGAGTCAACAATATATTTAAGACTGTCTCTTAGTAAAAATGTTTCTTTTAAAAGAAGGACTGGTCTAATAGCTAACCCTAAAAGTTGGAGTTCCGCAACAGGGCTTCCTAAACAAAATACTCCAATCAACAAAAATTTATCATCACAATTAAAATCACTAGATAACTTTATAATTGAAAAAATTAATACTTCTACTATCAAAGGAGAATTAATTAATGGAGTTTGGTTACAAAAACAAATAGACATATTTTTTAATAGAATAAAAGAACATGGAAAAAGCGAACTCTTAATAGATGCGATACAAAATATAATTGACACAGCTCAAGTAAGAAAAAATGCAAAAGGCAGTATTGGTCTTTCTAATGGACGGGTTAAAGCATACAAGGTTTTAAAAAACATGGTAATGAAATATCAAGGTAAAAACTATATACATGTTAAAGACGTTAATATTGCCTTTGGGACTAAATTTCTTAATTATTTACTCGTTGAAAAAAAATACTCTCAAAGCTATGCTGCTAAAAAATTATCCGATGTTAAAGTAGCTTGTTATGAAGCAGAAATTAACGGAATTGAAGTTAGTCCTCAACTAAAAAGAATTGAAGGGGTTAGAGGTAAAAACGAGTTTATAATATATCTAACAAAAGACGATCTCAAAAAAATAACCGATGCTAAAATTATTTTAAAAAGTTTAAAAAACGCTAGAAAATGGTTGTTATTAGGTTGTAGTATAGGTCAAAGAGGGGGTGATTTATTAGCTTTAACTCTAGATAATTTTATCACCCGAAATGGTTTAGAGGTTATTGAATTAAAACAACAAAAAACAGGAAAAAATATTACTATTCCCGTCCTTAAAGCCACTAAAGATATTTTAAAAGAAGGATTACCTTATAAAATATCTTTAGAAAAACTAAACGAACATATTAAAACTGTATGCAAAATATCAGAAATAGATCAAGAAATAGAAGGTAAACTTTTAGACTCAAAATTGAATCGTAGAATTACTGGTGTATACCCTAAATGGAAGTTAGTTTCTTCTCATATTTGTAGACGTTCTTTTGCTACAAATCAATATGGAATACTACCAACTCCATTAATAATGCAAATAACAGGTCATAGTACCGAAAAAGTGTTCTTAGGTTACATAGGAAAGAATTCTCTAGATTTTGCCCAACAAATAGCAGATTTCTATAACTTACAGGAGCAAAAAGAAAAAAAAGAACCTCAATTAAAAATTATAAAAAAAGTTTCTGGAGAATAACTATAAATGATTTCTACAAACCAAAACAATAATAAGTGTATCAAACTTGACTATTTTACGAATAAATTATTACTTTTGTTTCTTCGAATAGCCTTAATTTACACGGTATTCTTTCTTCTATCTCTCTTTGAAAAACCAATTTTATAGTTTATTTGCTGTAAATAGCTAAAATTTATGGTTTTCCCACAACAATATATTGAGATTAATATTTTAAATTTACGCCTGATTATAATTAACGACATTAAATCTAAATGCTAATATCCATAACACCATATTATATAATGAGGTTAAATCCTTTTAAATTCCCATATCTATAACTTGATTTAGAGAATCTAGAGTATTACTTTTGAAGTTAACTCAAAAGGTAATACAATGAATAGCATACGTAAATCAATCAATAAAGGAATAGTAGTTCTAGTAGCGTTTGTAGGTCTAATGTTTATTAGTTGTGAGGACAGTGATAGTTTAAACGAAGAATTTTATGAAGCAGAAAAATATGGAACAGGTCAAGGAGAAGTTGGAGATCCGAAAGATGAGGCTGAAGAAGAGTGACGTGTTTAATCTACTAAAAGCCTTTTTTATTTCTATTATTGTGGTTTTTTCAATTGCTATAACATTTTTGCATGAATATTACCCTAATAGTACCAAGGAATATATTGAACATAAAAAAAAATATAGACCAATAATCGACAATAGGGACAAAAGTTTCGATGATCTATTAATTAATTTAGAAAGGAATAATATTACTGTTCAAGAATATGCAAATCACTATAGACAAATAAAGAAAAACTCTATAGACAAACTTAAAGCTTATCGTTATGTTAAGGCAAAAATCCAAGAGAATGATTCAATTCTTGGTTATACATCGTTCAAAAATTATTTATTAGGGATAGGGTTTCCTATTTTAGGACTTATAAACTCAGTTTTTTTTCTATTCATCATTGTTAAAAATGTTAAAAAACCTATTATTAAGTCTTTTTACTTGATAATTTCATTCTCTTTTATCGCTACTTGGGGGTATTGGGTTAGTTGGAGCAATTTAAGTTTTACACAAGATCCTACACGTTATGGTGATTTTCCAAGGCTTTATTATAATTTAGCACTGTTTGCTTTACCTGTGATCTTCTCTTTGTGTACGTATTTATTGTTTAATAATTTGAGTACTATTGAAGAAAAGGTATCTGATATAATCAAGATGTTTTATAAGGCACTATATAGGGATTTACCAGAAAGAAAGTTAATACACCCTGAAAAGAAAAAGGAATTCAGAATATTTAGAGCTGAATTGACTCGTAAAGCCATTGAAAATGAATAAGGAAAAAGAAATAAATAAAAGTAAAAACTCAAAATATTTCCCTGAGGAATATGTTAAAGACTATTGTCAAGACCTAGACGAATTAATAAAAGAAAAAAAACGTTTGAAGAAAGAATTAGGGGTTGGGGTTGGAATTAGGAATGTTTTCAGTGTTTTAAATTACTCTCAAAAGAATTATTATTATCAAATGAAACTATGATGTTAGCCTATTTTATCAATATTAATATTATCCCCTTCTTTTGCCTTTAATAATATTTTCAAAGCTTCAATATCAATAATATTCTTAAAGATATCTTCATTTTTTAGCTCATCAAGATTATGTTTAATGAAAGAAGCTATTTGATCATATGACGCTAACTCTCCCTGTGAATTATAAAGTTTACCATCATTTTTTTTTGTCTTTACTTTTCTTAAGTTACTATCATCATTTCCAGTCATTAACCAATCGAATTTATAATCAGGAAAAGCGTCTATAATTTTCCAACCAACCTTGTTTGTAATAGTGTCTACTTCTCCTTTTTTTAATTTATAAAAGGTTGTTTTAGGAAAATTAGTTTTTTCAACAAATTGATTTACACCCAATTTGTTGTCATTTAAAATTTCAAGTATTCTACTGTATAGTCCCATTATAAAGTTTTTTAACAACTAAATAGTATTAAAAAGTAAAAATAAATACTGTATAGTACTAAAAAGTACATTTTAGTTTGTATGTTTGTTGTGTCAAGTAACAACAATACAAAAAACATTAATTTATTAGATGCAAATATATACAAACTACTCTTAATGCTGTTATGGTAAAACCATAATCGTAAATTTATTTAAGTAAAGAAAAAGTTAAGAAAAAGTTTATTAATTATTTAAAAATAGTAAAAATGACGTTAAAGAGAGGTAATATTTTTTGAGGGTTAAAATAAAACATAGGAGAATTTAAACCTTATGTGAACATATATAAATAGATAAAGAACTCAGAGATAATATAATAACGATAGATATAAACTATAAAAAAAGACATACTTATCCAGAAAAAAGAAAGTATTATAAGCTAATGAGAATCTTGATTAAAATATAAAGGAAGAAGTATTAAAACCTATTATAAAAATGACAAATAATATAAAAAAAATGTATTCGAATATAATAAATAAAAAAAAATTTATTGAATTAGTAGCAAAAAAACTCGATAAAAACCCCGTATCAATAAAGAACCATTGGTTTACAGGTTTTTTTAAAATACCAGAAGAGGAGCAAGAAGCGGTTGTTGAATTGTTACAAAACACAATTAAAAAGCAAATAAACAAACAACAACAATTATTATTAAGTTAAAAAAAATAATTTATGGAAAGTATTCAATTTATAAAGACAACTCCTAAAGAATTACAGACAGAAATATTAAATGGTTTTAAATCTCAAATAGAAGATTTAAAAAAAGAATTTCAGCCGAAACAACCTACCGAGTATTTAACTAGGGAAGAAACGGCACAGTTACTTAGCATAACAACAGTTACATTATGGAGATGGACAAATCGAGGAACATTACAATCTTATGGTATTGGAAACAAAGTTTACTACAAGCGAAAAGAAATTGAAGAATCATTAATACTGTTAAAGAAGTAATTCATTTTCTTAATATAAAGGACTCACAATAAAATAAAAAAAATATTACTACAGCAGTAGAATTTCTAAACGCTTAAAGAAAAAATATAAAACAAATAACACGTAAACACTATGACTCCCGTAATAATATTATTAATCCTAATGAACATATTCTTAATCATAATAGCATATCGACAAGAACAATTTTACAAAACACACAAACGGTTACTAAATGAAAGAGATAAGTACTTACAAACCACTATTAAACTATCAAAATCCTCTCTGGATGAAACCTATAAATAAACGAACGATAGACGATATATCCAGTGATTTAGAAAGAGCAAAAGGTCAATTAAAAGCATTAGAAAAAAGCAATGTATTTAAGGAAGCAGACAAAGCGATATTACGACCAAAATGGAAACAAACAATTAAAGAATTACAAGAAGAATATGACACCACAAAAGCAAAATATAACAAAACTAAGAGCACTTAATCAATCCATGGTATTTGATTCTTATATATCCATATCCACCAGACACAAGGTAGAACAACAATTAACAAAGGCAATAGAGCAAGGTAATAGTTGTATTGAGATAAGCATACCCCAAACCGTTCTTACGGTAGGAGAATATTATAATAAATATCTTAAAAACAAGACATATGACCTTAGTAACCAAGATCCTTGTTGCCCTGTATATAATCGGTGTTCTATTTAGTTTTCTTTTATTAATACTGAATTTAATTTTAGTAATAGCGGAACTAAAAAAGAAGGATCAATATACCCCCAAAGCTGTAAAACACAATACCCTAAAGTTTATTATTCTCAGTCTATTTAGTTGGTATTCCCTGCCAGTACTAATACCACAAGTAATACTAGAATTAAGAACTTATTTAAAACCAGATATAAATAAATAATACGATTCCATGCCTTATATAGACGAAGATAAAACACAGGAAATACTAATTAAGGCTAACCTAGAGAACACCTTACAGGATTATTTGCCATCTCCAAAAAAGAAAGGAGCACAATTAGTTTATACCTGTCCACTATGTAATAAAGAGAAATTAGAATATTCAAAATCAAAGAATATTATTAAATGTTTTCCATGTGGTGTAGCAGCAACCAAAGCAGTAGATTATATTATAAAATTCCATGGCAAAACATATCTAGAAGCCATTGAAGAATTAGCCCGAATAGAAGATATTTCTTTATCCGAAAAAAAGACAAAAAAAATAACAGCATCCCGATCTAAAAAAGTCATAGAAGATAGCCAACATTCCTTTTGTGCTAATAAATTAGACGAAAGTGGTCTGACTACAGAAGATGTAAAAGCGGTGGTATTTATAGATGAACAGACCCGGACAGAACGACCAGTCTTTTATTCAGGAACAAAAGACGGACGTTGGCAAATTGTATCAGGGGACGATATGATTATAGATTATTATGATCTAGAAGGGCGACAAATGTATTATTACCGAAAAGATAAAAGTGGTAATCCTACAGGAAGTAAACTACCCTTTAGACGGATCAGGTATCAAAACCCAGAATTACATAAAGACAAAAAGGGAAGAGCAGCCAAATATATGTCACCCTATGGTAGTGACAGTAAAATATACATTCCACAAGTCATACGTAATAAATATGCCCGAGGAGCAGTAATCAAAACCCTATATATTCAGGAGGGAGAACTCAAAGCAGAAAAAGCCACTAAGCATAAACTTATGAGCGTTGGTGTTATGGGTATCCATAACATAGCCTATAATAAAAGACTACCACCAGAATTCGAATTAATTATAAAAAAATGTAAAGTAGAAAACGTAGTCTTTGTATTAGATGAAGATTGGAATCGCCTTAATAACAAAATAGATAATAGTAATGCAGCCGATATGCGACCAAAGAACTTTTATTATGCGGTTCTTAATTTTCGTAATCATTTTTATGCCTTTACCAATAATGATATATACCTCAAAATATTCTTTGCACATATCAATACGAATAATGAAAATGATAAGGGTATAGATGATCTACTAAAAAATTCATTAAGAGGCAAAGAAGACACCTTGGTAGATCTCTGTGATAAGGCAATTATTGATCCATTAGGCGATGCCACATGGATGACCTTTCATAACATCACAACCTTAAGTGATTATAAGATCAAAACGTTTTGGCATTTAGAAAACAAAGACAGTTTTATTAATGCGTATAAAGATGTATTAAAAAAGTTACCAGAGTTTAAGTATGGCAATGTCAAATATAGAATAAATGAAGATGGAGAGTTAGAACTAGCACAACCCATATTAGAACACGAGCAATATTGGATAGAAACAAAAACAGGAAAAGACAAAATATCCTATTCCTTTAATTACAAGAGGTGTTATGTTTTTCTCCAAAACAGAGGGTATTATCGGTATCAGGTAGCCCCTAAGAAATGGATATGGATACATAAAAACGGAAATATCATTACAGATGTAGATACTACACAGAGTCCCCGAGCCAACCGCCGAATTCTTTGATGTGTTCTATGGCTTGCACACAGCTTTCCTCGGTAAGGCCTGTGGTCGGGTTAGAACAGTATCACCGAGCGGATGCTCTTGCCTTCGTGCATCAGGTCGAAGGCCCGGTTGATGTCCTCCAGGGGCATGGTGTGGGTGACCATGCTGTCGAGTTCGATCTTACCGTCCAGGTAGTCGTCCACGTAGCCGGGCAACTGGCTGCGGCCCTTGACGCCGCCGAAGGCGGTGCCCTTCCAGGTGCGGCCGGTGACCAGTTGGAACGGGCGGGTGGAGATTTCCTGGCCGGCGCCCGCGACGCCGATGATGGTGGACACGCCCCAGCCCATGTGGCAGCACTCCAGCGCCTCGCGCATGACGTTCACGTTGCCGATGCACTCGAAGGAATAGTCGACGCCGCCGTTGGTCATGTCCACTACCGCCTCGGTCACGCTGCCGTCGAGGTCTTTGGGGTTGATGAAATCGGTGGCACCCAGCGCCCTGGCCATGACGAACTTGTCCGGGTTGGTGTCGATGGCGATGATGCGCCCGGCCTGGGCCATGACCGCGCCCTGGATCACCGACAGCCCGATGCCGCCCAGACCGAACACGGCGACGCGTGGCGCCCGGCTTCGACCTTGGCGGTGTTGAGCACCGCGCCGATGCCGGTGGTGACGCCGCAGCCGAGCAGGCAGACCTTGTCCAGCGGCGCCGCCGGGTTGATTTTGGCCAGGGCGATCTCCGGTACCACGGTGTATTCGGAGAAGGTCGAGCAACCCATGTAGTGGTAAGATGGGCTTGCCCTTGCAGGAGAAGCGCCGGGTGCCGTCGGGCATGTAGCCGGTCCACAGCGGTGGCGGCGATGGACTGGCACAGGTTGGTCTTGCCGGACGGCAGTATTCGCACTCGCCGCATTCGGGGATGTACAGGGGGATCACGTGGTC
>CAVYIL010000283.1:0-12522 GCA_963768325.1 uncultured Flavobacteriaceae bacterium
CGAGCAAACAAAATTAGAATAATCCTTACCTCTCCATTACAACCAGATGGAGAAATCAATCAACATATCAATGCACACGGAGATGGAGTAAAAGTAATTGCCCTATGGGTTGATGACGCTACAAAAAGCTATGAAGAAACCACAAAACGAGGAGCTAAATCCTATATGAAACCTACAATAAAAGAAGATGAAAATGGTAAAGTTATACTTTCTGGAATTCATACCTATGGAGAAACAGTACATGTCTTTGTAGAACGAAAAAATTACCGAGGAACTTTCTTGCCAGGCTATATACCATACAACAAACCATATAAAACTAAATCAACTGGTCTTAAATACATAGATCACATAGTAGGAAATGTTGGATGGAACGAAATGAATAAATGGTGCGAATTCTACACCAAAGTAATGGGATTTGCACAACTAGTATCCTTTGACGATAAAGACATATCAACAGACTATACCGCATTAATGAGCAAAGTTATGAGTAACGGAAATGGTCGTATTAAATTCCCAATAAACGAACCAGCAAAAGGAAAGAAAAAATCACAAATTGAAGAGTATATAGACTTCTACAACGGAGCAGGAGTCCAACATGTAGCTCTAGCCACAGACAATATAATAGAAACCGTAACCAACTTACAAGATAGAGGTATAGATTTCCTAACAGTCCCTTCTACATACTATGACACCGTTTTAGATAGAGTTGGTGAAATCGATGAAGATTTAGAACCATTAAAAAAATTAGGAATCCTAATTGATAGAGATGATGAAGGATATTTGTTACAAATATTCACAAAACCAATCTTAGACCGACCCACCATGTTTTTTGAGATTATCCAACGAAAAGGCGCAAAATCTTTTGGAAAAGGTAATTTTAAAGCCTTATTCGAAGCAATTGAAAGAGAACAAGAAAGCAGAGGTACTCTTTAAATAAATCAAAAACCTCTTAACTATTGATTGTATTTAAAAACAAAACCCTACCTACTATCATCCTTATAATTTCAGCCAATAAATTGTTGAAAAAACAAAAGAGAGTTATCATAACTCTCTTTTTGTTAGTATCATTATACTTTTTAAAAAATAAATAGGTTATTAAGTCAATACGTTAAGCAATGAAGTGGTTTAAACTTTGTTGATTCTGGCGAAAAATAGTAGTTTTTTACTCAATTGAAGTGTTTTTTGCACTTCATAGCAGCGCTACGAGGTAATAAAAAGACGAAAATTTAGTGAAAAAGAACATTTTTATAACGAATTGAAAAAAGTACAAACCACTTCAATTATTTTTTGGAACAACAATTGATTATACTTAATAAATTTGTTTATGTTTAACAAAAGGGGAAATAATGAAGAGAAGTATATACATCCTAATTTTACTTTGCTGGGTAAACTTATCAACACAAGCTCAAGACAAACACAAAGCTTTTGATACAGGAGAGTGGTTTAAATTTAGAATCCATTATGGTTTATTCACAGCAAGTTATGCCACAATAGAAATTAAAGACAAAACCATAAACAATAAACCTGTTCACCACGTTATGGGAGTTGGAAAATCAACAGGTTTTTTAAGTTTGTTTTTTAAAGTTGAAGATTATTACGAAACCTACATTGACAAAGACCAAGTAAAACCATACAGATTTATACGCAAAATAAACGAAGGAGGATATACCAAGGATATAGAAATCAATTTTGACCACAAAAACAATAAAGCATTAGTTCATAACAAAGAAAAAAACACAAAAAATACATTTACCACAGACCCTAATATCCAAGACATGTTATCTTCTTTTTATTTTTTAAGAAACAATATTGACATAACTTCGCTAAAAAAAGGAGACGATAAATACGTAAATTTATTTTTTGACAACGAAAATTATAAGTTTAAGCTTAAATTTCTTGGCAGAGAAGTTCTTAAAACAAAAATGGGCAAAATTGCGTGTCTCAAATTTAGACCATATGTACAAGCCGAAAGAGTTTTTAAAGAAGAAGAAAGTTTAACAGTTTGGATTAGTGATGACGCCAATAGAATGCCAATAAAAATTAAAGCAGACATATTGGTAGGATCGATACAAGCAGACATAGATGCTTTCAAAGGATTAAAACACCCCTTCAAAATTATTACCAACTAATGAACGAACTATTAAAACCTGAAATTACCCAAAAAATAAAACAGTTAGAAAAAAAATTCAAAAACTCAGGTCAGGATCTTGGCTCATATTTAGATGGCTTACTTCACGATAAATACCTTACCTATTGGGATTATATCCACTTAGACACCTTACTAAGCCTTCAAATTCCAAAAACACATTTTCCAGACGAAGAGATTTTTATAACATACCATCAAATCACAGAATTACATTTTAAACTCATTATACACGAGTTAAAACAAATACTTGATGACCAATCAAAAACAGCAGCATTTTTTATTTCTAAATTAGAACGAGTAAACAGATACTTTAGAGTCCTAATTAATTCCTTTGATATAATGATCAAAGGAATGGACAAAGAGCAATTTCTTCAATACAGAATGTCCCTACTTCCTGCAAGTGGATTTCAATCCGTTCAATTTAGATTAATAGAAATATACGCCACCCCATTACATAACCTTGTACATTCTGAAAAGAGAAATCTATTTTCTGAAAAAAACAATCTAGAAGAAGTTTATGAAAATTTATACTGGAAATCTGGAGCTACCGATGCTAAAACAGGTGAAAAAACCTTAACCCTTAAGCAGTTTGAACACAGATATACCCCAAGAATGATGAGGATAGCCAATCTGGTAAAACAAAATACCATCTATCACAAATATCAAAATTTATCTGAAAAAGAGCAAAAAAACCCACAATTAATAGATACATTGCGCTCTTTCGACTCTAATGTAAACATTAATTGGTTATTAATGCATATGGGAGCAGCCTATAGATACCTGAATAAAGGGGAGGTTTTAGCAACTGGAGGAACGAATTGGAAAAATTTTTTACCGCCTAACTTTCAAAAAATTATATTTTTTCCTGATCTTTGGAACAACGAAGAAAAAGAAAGTTGGGGTAAACAGTGGATTACTCATCAGTTTAACACCGAAAAATAAAAACAGTTGAAAAAAATAGGTTTCATTCTACTACTCACTATAACAGCACTTCTCTCCTGTCAGAAAGAAAAGAAAGTAGAAAAAAACAATCTACTAGGAGCTGTCAAAGAAAGAAAAGCACCCCCAATTAATCAAGAATTTGGGTATAACCTCAATAACTTCAAAGTAGTTAAAGACACCATTAAATCAGGTGAAAGTTTTGGGAGCATCCTTGGAAACCACGGATTAAGTATTGCCAAAGTTTTTGAAATCACCAATTCTATAATAGACTCTTTTAATGTTACTAAAATTCGAGCAGGCAAACCATATACCGTTTTAAAATCCAAAGATTCTACAGAAAAAGCACAAATATTCGTATACCAAAATAACAAAATAGATTACACCGTAGTCGACTTCAGAGACAGCATAATTACCCGAAAAAATCAAAAACCTGTAACAATTGTTGAAAAAACAGTACACGGAACTATCGAAAGCAGTCTATTAGAAACCTTTGAGGAAGAAAACATACCCTCTAGAGTAGCATATAAAATGGCAGACATTTATGCTTGGACTATTGATTTTACCAGATTACAAGCAGGTGATAAATTCAAAATAATTTATACACAAAAATTCATCGAAGACTCTATCCCAGTAGGTGTAGATCAAATAAAAGCATCCTATTTTGAACATCGAGGAAAACCCATTTATGCTTTCAGATATGTAGAAGACACTATCCATAACAAAGCAGATTATTTTGACCTAAAAGCAGATAATTTACGGAGAGCTTTTCTAAAAGCCCCTGTAAAATTTAGCAGAATCTCTTCTCGATATAACCTAAAAAGAAGAATAAAATATTATGGAAACAAAGTAAGACCCCACAAAGGAACCGATTTCGCAGCACCCATGGGCACACCTATCATGGCTACATCAGACGGAATAGTAACCAAATCCGAGCGCAAGGGTGGTAACGGTAAATATGTGAAAATTAAACACAATTCTACCTATCAAACACAATACCTACACATGAGCAAACAAGCAGTAAAAGTAGGCGATTATGTGAGACAAGGCGACGTAATTGGCTATATCGGAATGACCGGAAACTCAGGAGGACCACATGTTTGCTATCGTTTTTGGAAAAACGGAAGACAAGTAGATCCGCTTAAAGAAGAACTACCTACCTCTAAACCTCTATCTGAAAAATTGCGCCCCGCATTTTTTAATTACATAAAGCCATTAAAAACAAGATTAGATAACATTATTTTCAACCCAGAAGAAATCTTATAACACAAATGTCATTACCCACAATCAATCCCACTACCACAAAAGCTTGGAAAGCACTACAACATCATTTTCAATCAATAAAAGACATTCATCTCAAGGATTTTTTTACAAAAAACCCAGATCGAGTTAAAGACCTATCTATTATATGGAATGATTTTTATGTAGATTATTCTAAGAACAGAATAGATCAAACAACAAAAAAACTACTGTTAGAACTAGCAAGAGAAGTTAAACTAGACATAGCTATCAAAGATTATTTCGAAGGAACTGCGATAAACAAAACAGAAGAAAGAGCAGTACTTCACACCGCACTAAGAGCCCCGTCAGATACCGTAGTAAAAGTTGATGGCACAAATGTTATCCCTGAAATAAAAACTGTAAAAGAAAAAATTAAAACCTTTAGCGATAAAATTATCCAAGGAGAACTAAAAGGATATACAGGCAAAACATACACAGATATTGTTAACATAGGTATCGGAGGATCAGATTTAGGTCCAGCTATGATAACAGAATCATTAGAATTCTATAAAAACCACCTTAAAACACACTTCATCTCTAACGTAGACGGAGACCATGTACATCAAAAACTAAAAGAATTAAACCCTGAAACTACCCTATTTGTAATTGTTTCTAAAACTTTTTCTACACAAGAAACATTATCTAATGCAACAACCGCTAGAAATTGGTTCACAAAAAACGCACCAATAGATGCAGTAGAAAAGCACTTTGTAGCAGTATCTAGCAACATCCTGAACGTCACAGATTTTGGAATCTCTAAAGAAAACATATTCCCTTTGTGGGATTGGGTAGGCGGACGTTTTTCCTTATGGAGCGCCGTAGGATTATCAATAAGCTTATCCATAGGCTACAAAAACTTTGAAGCCTTATTAGAAGGTGCTCACGAAATGGATGAACATTTCAGAACCGCACCTTTCGAAGAAAACATACCTGTACTTTTAGCAATGATAAGCATTTGGTACAACAACTTCTTTGGAGCAGAAAGCGAAGCCATAATACCTTATTCTCAATACTTACACAGACTTCCTGCATATCTCCAACAAGGGATTATGGAAAGCAACGGTAAGTCTGTTGACAGAAACGGAAACCCTATAGACTACCAAACTGGAACAATTATCTGGGGAGAACCAGGAACGAATGCACAACACGCTTTTTTTCAATTAATACATCAAGGAACAAAATTAATTCCCGCAGAATTTATAGGTTTTAAAAAATCACTATTTGACGACAAAGACCACCAAGACAAACTAATGGCTAATTTCTTTGCACAAACAGAAGCTTTGATGAATGGCAAAACAGCATCAGAAGTACAAGAAGAGTTAAAAACCAAAAAACTATCTGACGAGAAACTAAACCAATTATTGCCTTTTAAAATTTTTGAAGGAAATAAACCAACAACTACACTCCTTATAGATAAATTAACACCAAAAAGTTTAGGTGCTTTAGTATCCATGTACGAACAACGCATTTTTGTACAAGGAATCATCTGGAATATATACAGTTATGATCAATGGGGAGTAGAATTAGGCAAGCAATTGGCAACAAATATCCTATCCGAGATCAATACCAACAAAATTATGGATCATGATACGTCTACAAAAACTCTTTTAAATAAATATATTAACTAAAAAAATAAATTATTCACATGTTTAAGGCTTAAAAAGCAATCTAATAATAAACCCAAAGACCTTATTTGTTATTACTGTAAAAACGTAATTGTTTTCGGATTTTTTAACATTAAGATAAAGTTAAATTCCATAAAGATTTGTTCATTTGCACCAAACAAAAAAAACGTAATTAATTATAATGAAAAACATTACACTATTATTTACTGTAATTCTTTTTGCAACGATATCAGGAATCATTGCACAAGGAACAGTAACAGGAACAGTATATGATGCTGAAACAAACGCCCCATTACCAGGAGCCAACATAGTAGAAGTAGGTGTTTCTAATGGAACATCAACTGATTTTGACGGTAATTTCACTATTAAAACAACAACTGCCACAGGAACAATCAATGTTTCTTATATAGGTTTTGGATCCAAAAACATAACCTTTGATGTCAGCAAAGGAAATCAAAATTTAGATATCATAAGCCTAGATGTCGATAATTCATTAGCAGAAATTGTATTAGTTGGTATTGTTGATGTAGCCAAAGACAGAGAAACTCCTGTAGCCGTTTCTACTATCAAAGCTTCAGAAATACAAGAAAAAATTGGATCACAAGAATTACCAGAAATTTTAAACAACACACCTTCTGTATACGCTACTAGACAAGGTGGTGGTTTTGGGGATGCTCGTATAAATATTAGAGGTTTTGACCAAGCAAATACCGCTGTGCTTATAAACGGAATACCCGTAAATGACATGGAAAATGGCAGTGTATACTGGAGTAACTGGGCAGGGTTATCAGACGTTACTAGCGCTATGCAAGTACAACGTGGTTTAGGATCCTCTAAACTAGCCATTTCATCCGTAGGAGGAACTATCAATATTCTTACTCGCTCTTCTGGTCATAACGAAGGGGGGTTTATCAGCGGAGGAATAGGTAACAACATGTACCTTAAAACTGTTGCTTCTTATAACACAGGAATAAATGACAACGGATGGTCTTCCTCATATCTTTTAAGCAGAACATCTGGTGACGGATATGTAGATGGCACTTCTTTCGAAGGATATAACTACTTCATAGGAGTAGGTTTTAAACCAAATGATAAACACGAATTTAATTTTACATTAACAGGGGCGCCACAGCAACATAACGGAAGAGGATTTGCTCCTTCTATTGCAGATTATATAAAATATGGTAATGGTGTAAACCCAAGAAGAAAATATAATAGCGACTGGGGAACTAGAAATGGCAAAGAATTTACTTTTAGCGGAAACTTCTATCACAAACCAATAACCTCTTTAAACTGGGAGTGGAACATCAATGATAAAGCTACATTATCCACCTCTTTATACGCCTCTTTTGGTCGTGGAGGATCCGTTGGATCAATCGGAAAAGCTAATAAAAACCAATCATTTAGCTCCAAACTAAAAACATCTAATGGATTAATTAGTGTTGATGATATAATTGCATACAATTCTGGCCAAACTATCAATAATATAGGAACTAGAGAAGGATATACTGGTGGCGGAAACACTGCTTATCAAGGGTTATTTATAAACGGGAATAATAACAAAACAGAATTCGTTGATGATAAAAAACACGTTGATGGAACAGAAAATGGTATCTCTCAACGTTCTTCAATGAACTCTCATAACTGGTATGGTACAATCATTAATTTTAATAATGAAATTAATGAAAACTGGAAATACGACGTAGGAGTAGATTTACGTACCTATAAAGGTATTCACTACAGAAGGCTAGTTGATTTACTTGGTGCTGATGCTTATGTCGATAATGACAATATAAACCAACCATACCGATTTACAACCAAAACATATGACCCAACTATAGAAAACGTATTAAATGTCTTTTCTAGCATTAATAAAGAACAAAAAATAGATTATCATAGTGAAGGTCTTGTAAACTGGATTGGCGGATTTAGCCAAGTTGAGTATACTAACGGTACTGTTTCTGCTTTCGCTCAAGGATCTATATCCAATCAAGGATTTCAAAGAATAGACTACTTTAACTATTTAGACTCTGATTCTAATCAAAGAACAAATGTTGAAAATATTTTAGGCGGAAACATAAAAGGAGGAATAAACTGGAATATTAACGAATACCATAATGTATTTGCTAACGCTGGTTTTTATTCTAAACAACCAAAATTTGATGCTGTATTTTTAAATAATAAAAACGACCTGAATAAAAATTTAGAAAACGAAAAAATAATTGGAGTAGAATTAGGATATGGTTTACGAATAACCAACTTTACTGCTAACCTAAACCTATACAGAACCTCTTGGGCAGATCGTTTCGAAAGTATTGGCGCTTCTTTTGATGTCAAAAACACACCTGATGACAGAAGCGATGACTTAAGAGGAACTGCTAATACACATGGTCTAGACCAAGTACATTCTGGATTAGAAATAGATTTTTCGTACAAACCCATAGAAAAACTTAGTTTCAATGGACAGTTTTCTTATGGTATTTGGGAGTATACTAGTAACCCTACATCATTTTTATTTAACGACAGTAATCAACCAATACTCGATGATACTGGAGCACCAGCTAAAAAAATCTTAAAATTAGACGGTGTTAAAGTAGGTGATGCACCCCAACTAACTGCAGGCGCAGGTGCTGGTTATCAATTATTTGAATCCATTAAGATAGATGCCAATTATAGATACGTAGACAAACTATATGCTAATTATGGCGCAGTAACAGTTGATAATAACGGAGCTTTACAACTACCTTCTTATGACTTAGTAGATGCGGGTATTACCTTTAAAACAAACCTAAGCGAAAACAAAACTTTTACATTTAGACTAAATGTATATAACGTTTTTGACAGGGTTTACATTTCAGAATCCGACACCAATATCTTTGCAAAAAAAGGAGACGCTACTTATAAAGGAATTAGCACTTCTAACAGAGTGTTTTTTGGAGCAGGAAGAACGTGGAATGCAAGCGCACGTATAAATTTCTAACAATAAAATAGAATACTTTAAAAACCTCCCTCTCATAGAAGGAGGTTTTTTTATACAATATGTTTACCTTTGGGATGTAAACAAAAAACACATCATTATGTACGACGCAATACAAATTGTGCACTCCTATTGGGCTTATTTAGTAGTTATTATAATAGCACTCGCTACCATTAATGCAAATATTGGATTCTTCGGCAAAAAAGAATACTTACCAAAAGATTTTAGAATTTCTTTATTTGCTCTAATCATCACACACATACAACTTTTGATTGGCATTATAATATTCTTTGTATCTCCATTAGTAGTATGGTTTTCTGGCACCCACAAAGTAGGCGAAATCATGAAAGACGCCACCCTAAGATTATATAATGTAGAACACCCTTTAGTAATGATACTTACTGTAGTGTTTATAACAATGGGATACTCTAAACACAAAAAGAAACTTACCTCAACACCTAAGTTTAAAGTACTAACCATTTTTTATACCATAGCACTAGTACTTATGTTATCCAGAATCCCTTGGGCTAATTGGTTTTAGCCCCCAATAAAATCATTTCTATTACCCGATAAATTAAAAAACAGAGGGAAATCGTTATTTTAACGAACAAAAATGGTATAAAGCTAATTATAAACACTACTATGGACTTATCTCGGATAAAATTAATCGCCACAGATATGGATGGCACACTTCTTAATTCTAATGGAGAAGTGAGCCCTCTATTTTATGAATTATTCGAAGAACTAAAAAGTCTAAATGTCACATTTGTAGCAGCTAGCGGAAGACAATACTATAGTATTATAAACAAGCTAAAACCAATAAAAGACGACATCATTGTAATAGCAGATAATGGTGCATTGACAATGCAGAACGATGTAGAAATACAAACCACCGATATTGACCGTCAAACCTATCTAGAGCTAATAGATATAACCAAAAAACTAGAAGACTCACAAGTTATTCTATGTGGTAGAAAAAAAGGATACCTAGAAGATTATGGAGAAGAATTTGAAAATCTATTTTCAAAATATTATGACCGATATGAAGTAGTAAAAGACCTATCTATGGTAACAGACGATAAATGTTTAAAAATTGCCATTTGTAATAAAAAAGGAGCCGAAAAACACCTCTATCCCAAATTAAAACACTTAGAAAATCGCCTAAAAATAAGAGTCTCCGGCAAAATATGGTTAGACCTTAACCATAACCTAGCAAATAAAGGATACGCCCTACAACAAATCCAACAAAACCTAAACATACCCCCTGAAGAAACAATGGTTTTTGGGGATTATAATAACGACCTAGAAATGATGAGTAAAGCATCCTATAGCTTTGCTATGCAAAACGCTCACCCAGACCTAAAAGAAGCCGCTAAATACATTACTAAGAGCAATAACGATAATGGCGTAGAACACATCATGGCCAAAATGATTAAAGCAAAAAAAGTGAATTCATAAAGAAGAATGGTGTTGCTACATAGAATCACTTTCACTTTTTTTTAGACTCACTCCTTAACCATTATCTTTCGTTTTATTTCATTCCCTTTTTCATCAATTACCGTAATAACATGCATACCAGCTAAAGGTAAAACAGGCATCTCGTGAAATTGTACCGTAGTTCCAATAAATTGATCATCCAAAAACCAAAACACTTTAATCTCAGGATTCGTATGCACAATTCTTAAAACAACCTCATTCGTTTTACCATCAAAACCTTTAGGCAAATACACACTAGTATTTTCTTTTGGGAAAATAAAATCTAAAGCCTCCATTCTTTCTTCCCCAGTACAATCCGATCGAAATACAGGTGTTGACCTATACGTTGCATTTTTCATTTTATAGTAATAAGCCTGTAAAGGAGGCAATATAAACCACGGCTGAGGAATTATATCATTCACAGGCTCGCAAGATGAATTTACCCTATATCGTTTCGTTTGATCCAAATGTATTAACCTATGATAAGGACAAGGACTTGACTTAGTTCCAGAAAGAGGAATAAATTGTTGCTTAGCAGGACACAAATTAGTAGCTATAAACCCACTATTAACACAAACATTTACAGATACCAAATCATCATAAGGAGTAAGAAACCACTTAGAATTAGGCAAGAGATTAAAAACATCAAATAACACAGGAGCAGCAGAATTTACCCCAGTAAGTTCTGGTCTACCTTCACCATCAGCATTACCAATCCATATACCAACCACATAATCTTTACTAGCCCCTATTGCCCAAGCATCTCGATTACCAAAACTAGTCCCTGTTTTCCAAGCTATTTCTCTCGAAGAATCATAAAACTCCCACGCTTCATCACCAGTTGGACGATTTACCTTTTTCATTGCTTCAAAAGTAGCCCAAATACTCCCAGCACCATAAATTGGTTTCTGCAAAGTTTTCTTACCAAAATCCACTTTTATATTCGCCAACACAGTAGGCTCTGCAAACTCATTAGTATAGTACTCACTAGAGGTTTGTTGGAAACGGTTTAAAGTACCCGCAAAACCAGCATATATCTTACAAAGATCCCAAAGATTACTCTCTGCCCCTCCCAATATCAAAGACAACCCATAATGATCCGAACTATATTTCAAATCTTTAATCCGAAACCCATTTAATTCCTCTCTAAAACGCTGCAATCCATACCTCTGTAATAACCGAACCGCCGGCACATTTAGTGATCGCGCTAACGCTCTATTTGCAGGTACAGCACCACTATAACTTTCATCAAAATTTTTAGGATTATACCCTGCGATCACTGTCGGTATATCAGAAACCAATTGCTCTGGCAATAACTCTCCATTATCCATCATTGCAGCATACAATAATGGTTTTAAAACACTACCTGTACTCCGTGCCGCTTGGATAATATCAACATCTTTTTGATGATACTTATCCGTAGGAGTATTACCGACATAACTCAAAACCTCTCTAGTATGCACATCTAGTACTAAAACTGCCATATTATAAACTTCATTCTGCCTTAAAACATCATAATGTTGTTTAACCACTTTATTAACTTGTCTCTGTAACTGTAGATCTATAGTAGTCTGTATTCGTTCTCCCCTCTTCATTTCTGCTAGGCGATCAATTAAATGAGGAGAAGTTTGCGGTAATGAATACGGTTTCTGAGGCAAAGACTCACTAACAGACAACTCATAAGTAAGCGAATCTATAACACCCTGTTTTAGTAATGTTTTAAGAAGTCTATTCCTTTTAGCCAATAATAAAACCTGATTCTTTCCCGGATAAATTAAAGAAGGTGCATTAGGCAAAACAGCTAATGTAGCACACTCAGACCAAGATAAATGATGAGAAGACTGACCAAAATACCTCCAAGCCGCCATATCAATCCCCACTACATTACCTCCAAACGGCGCATGAGACGCATATAACTTAAGAATAGCATCCTTTGAGGCCCTAAACTCTAAACGTGTCGCCAACAACAACTCTATAACCTTTTCTAAATAAGTACGTTGCTTACCTTTTCTAGACATACGGATAACCTGTTGAGTAATAGAGCAATGAACTGTAATTCTTTAGCAGGGCATAACATA
>CAVYIL010000284.1:0-5958 GCA_963768325.1 uncultured Flavobacteriaceae bacterium
TATTTTGACTGGGTGATAAGAGCCCAGTGAGTCGAGAGACTCACGCTGGGTTCTGTGAGAGATTTGGGGCTGAGATGCCCCTTATCTACTCGACTACCATTCTCATCCACAAATATATGTCATTTTTACTTTTCTTACAAATTTTTAAAAGCGAATGCCCTGTTTTAGTCTGCAATAGATATGTATTTTCGTGATATTTTATTCCAAAATAGCAATATCTTCATCCCCAAAAATAACCCTTATATGTTCGTGAAGAGATGTAGATAAAGAAATCCCTTTAAAATCCGCTTTAATAGGATATTTTTTGTGATTTCGATTTACCAAAACAGCAGTTTTAAACCTAGCTAGAGGAACCTCTAAAAAATGTTTTACTCCATAAATAAGAGCCGTTCCAGAATTTAATACATCATCTATTAAAACCAGAGCTTTATTTTCATAAACAGAAGAATCAATAGAAGTTTCTACTGTACTTTTAGGAGTAGTCTTGTTCATCGTGACTTTACACAAAATAACTTTTATCTCAGAAATGTCCTCTAAAATCGTTTGGATACGTTGCGCAAAGATATACCCATTGTCAGCAATACCAGCAACAACAACTTCCTTTTCATTAACATTGGTTTCGTATATTTGATATGCGATACGTCTTATTTTATGTTGTATTTGTTCGTGTGTTAGAATAATATTTTGATTCGTTTGCATACAGTAATTTATTGAATATTATCGAAGTAGTGATTATATATTAAAAACAATAATAACGTTTTATTTCTAAAATAAAATTTAGATAGTCAATGGTATAGAATTTTATTGAAAACACAATAGATTATTAATATTTAATGCAGAAAAAGTTTAAACCATTTCACAGATTATTTTGAGTTTTCAAAATACTGTTGCCCGCTAAAACTCAAAAACGAGGTATTATAGGCTTTTATCTCAATAAAAACGTTGTACTACTTTTACAGACTAAAAGTAAACCCCTTTATTCCTCCTTTGCGTTTCCCGTTATTTGGATTACGCCCTACACATTCAAAAATTGGCTAAAAAAGAGCTATTGTGGTAGAATCTATTGCATAAACTTTTTTGTCGATAATTAACTTCTTGTGGCTGTCCGATAAATCAGGTAAATATTCCTTTACTAAATCAGAATAAATAGATTCAAAGACAATACAGTCTCTTCTTTTGTTAACATCAGAAATGGTGCTCCTTTTTGGAGAGTAATCAAACTTGCAATGCGAAATCTTATCGCCATAACTTACAATGCCTCCGCATAGTTCACGTAATGAGTTACATCCAGAGGTAACCCCGTAAACCATTGTAATTAGATGTTGAAATATTGAAAATCGTTTACAATAATGGTCTGATTTATGTGATAAAGCACGTGTATTTATTTTGCGCTTATTAAGCAAACCTATCATTTGACTGAATATCGGCTGTCCGAAGAAAATAACACTTTTACCCATAGTTGAATTTTTGGTTAGAGATTAATGTAGAAGTGGTTTAAACTTTTTTGATTCTGACGAAAAATAATTATTCTTTACTCCATTGAAGTGTTTTTTGCACTTCATAGCAGCGATACGAGGTTATAAAAAGACGAAAATACTATAAAAAGAACATTTTTATAGCGAATTGAAAAAAGTTTAAATCACTTCGTAACTAAATACAAAAAAAACATCAATTTCTTAAGCTTTTTTTATCGAACACTAATGAATAAAAATTAGTGTTGTCCGATAAAAGTTAGCGTTTTTTTACAGGGGTAATTGTTTTTAAATTTCAAACAACACGACATTTTGATAATCAAATGTTTATCTGCTTTTGCTTTAAATCCCTATAAGGCAAGCCCCCTCTAATAAACTTCTCTGAAAACTCATTATATAATTGACTTTTCAGAGAAACACATAATTTTAATCGGACATCAATGAATAAAAATATATAAATTATACTTTAGTAATCTGTTTAGTAGATTCTAAAGTATCGTTTTTGATTAAAATAAAAAATATTCCTGATGGTAAATAACTATAATCAAAAGTTTCAAAAAACAAATTACTTGGATAGTTCTCAAATTCTTTAAGATCAATTATTCTACCTTCAGTATCATATATCTTTATTATGATATTATCTTTTGAAATTAAATTAAAAGAGATTGTAAAATTACCATTTGTAGGATTGGGATATACTGTTAGATTTTCTAAATTGTATGTATTTATACCCAAAATACTTTGAATTGTGAAAGTAGCGGATTTAGTCATGAAATTACCACATCCATCAGAAAGTGTAAAGGTTACATTTTCAGACCCCAAATTATCACAATCATAGTTAAGTCCTGTGTTATTATGTGTTACTGTAGCAGTACCACAGGTATCAGTTCCTGAAAAACTGTTTAACAATCCGTAAAAACAACTTGAGGATCGGTAATACCATCACAAGTAATTACTTTATCAGTAGGGCTGTTAGACCAAGAAGGCAGGGTAGTGTCTATTACGCTAAATGTAGCAGTAGTTTCTTTTTCATGACCACATATATCTGTTGCTGTAAAAGTTACCGTAGTATTACCTGTTTCCCCACAGCTATCACTCAAAGAAGTATAATTATTACTCCAAGAAGCTGAAGAACAACCAGCGTTTGAGACAGCTCCACCATTATTGTCTAACCACTGTTGTAATTCTGTTTGGTTAGTAGATGGATTACATTCTGTACTCATATTTGTAGCTTGAGTAATAATTTCTAAAGGACTATCTAAATAGTCTATATAACCATTAGCATCTCCATCTAAATTAGACCAACAAGATTGATTAATTCTTGCAGTACTTCCACAAGCATTACTTATAAGGTTGAATATAAGTAGTTTACTTATTAGTTTGAATCCTATTTTAGCATAAGAGCTTGATCTTGATATTAATTCATTGGTTCCGAAACCACTTATTGGATCCGTAAGAGAAGTACTATCAAAATGAGAATAAGAAATAACATTTATGGTATTGGTATTAAGGTTAATCCTTGCCTTTAGAGTAGCTGTGGTACTATAGCAATTGGCAAATATATTTACCGTAGTGAAGTAAATACCAGTAATAGCTCCATTAAAATCGGTAATTACATCTGTGCTTCCTCCTGAAATATTATTTTTCTGAGGAATGGTATTAATACATTGAATATTTTCTTCATAATCTGTGATACTATCATTATCACTATCTGTATCTAAGTAATTAGGGATACCATCTTTATCATAATCTAAGGTATCCCAACAGGATTGCTCTATCCTAGCTACACCACCACCACCACAAGGGTTACTAATATGATTAAATACTAGTTGCTTAATTCCAGAATTGTTTTCTAATCTAAACCCTATTTTAGCATATGAGCTTGATTCTGATATTAGTTCGATTGTACCTGAGCCACTAATAGCGTCTGTCGTGGATGTGTTACCAAAATGAGTATATGAAATTACATGGATAGTATTTGTATTCAAGTTTACTTTAGCTTTTAATGTAGCCGTTTGATTATAACAATTTGTTGAAATTTTAACCGTAGTATAGAACTCCCCTGATATTTCACCACCAAAATCGGTTATAATATCAGAACTACCTCCTGCTATGAAATTTTTTTGGGTTATTATGTTTGAACACTGTGTGTTTTCTTCGTAATCTGTAACACCATCATTGTCAGTGTCTAATTCAGACATACTACAATTATTCCCTACTTCAACAAGCTTAGTTATTGTTTTGGTATTAGTATTCCCAAACGCATCAGTAACCTTTAGAGTCACATCAAAATTACCATAAGTTGAATATAATACTTGTGGATTTCTTATTGTTGAAGAAGATACATAGCTAGCTCCAGGGAAACTCCATTCCCAACTTGCTCCAGTATGATTTAATATTGAATAATCGTCAAATTGCACGGTATCAGCATAGCAATTAACGACTTTATCAGCTATAAAAGGCTGTGATATGGGTAACGATGGTTCATAAAAATCTCTTTCCCATATACCTCTTGAACCAGCTATTCTTATTCTACCTTTTTTATAAAAAGGTAGAATTCTTGTTATTGAATAATGTATTGGTAATCCTTGAGAAAATAATTGCCAATCATTATGGGTGTTATTTCTATACCACACTACATTATTAGAGGTAAGATATACACCTCCATCTGTTCCCTCTTGTACTTGTATGTTTTCTATAGATTCATTATCCAAAGCACTGGTTGATAGATTAACCCAAGTATTACCTGAATCATTAGATCTAAACACTTTATTAGTACTATACCCTCCATTATTTAAAGCTAAAAATAATTGGTTAGCTGTATTTAAGGATATGTACATAGTTTGATGGTTTGCAGGGATTGAAACATCTATCCATGTTACTCCCTCATCTGTTGATTTCCATAATTTACCTGTACTACCTACTTTCTGAGTTATATACAATATTTTGGGATCATTTCTAGATACCTCTATTGCCTTTACAATATCAGAAGAGGTATCTCCGAAGGTTTTGATGCTGTTAAAAGTAATACCACCGTCTACGCTTTTCCATAATTGATTATCTTTACCAAGGTACAATGTATTCCAATACCTTGGATCATTAGTAATTTCACTTCTATTAGCGTAGACATAATCTTCATTAGAAAATTTAGATAAATTAGATATTGAAACTAAACTTCCTGTTATGACTTCGGGTATTTTTTTAGCTCCTATATCACTATGATATACGTTTCTATTTTCACCTTGATTGACATAACCTGTAGCTGATTCTCCTCCTCCTAATGCTAGAAAGCTTCCTTGAGGGTATTCTTCATAATACGCTGCATTACCATTATGATAACGACCTCCAACTAATACATCATAATTCCATCCTTGATCAAACCCCCAATACGCTGAAGCATTTAATCCATTATTCCTAGATTCAACAAAATCAAAATTACCATTATATAAATCTACACCGCCATCAGTACATACCCATACATCATTATTATTAATTACTATTTCTTGATGATCTGGGTGTCTATATTCATTGCCGCAGCCTGTACAGCCATATCCCCCCCACTGTGTATACGTTACACCACCATCTTTGCTTTTAAATAAACTTAAAAACCCAACCATAAACTCATCTGGGTTTGTGTCTGAGATAGCTATATCAAGGTTATAGTATCCTTGACTAAAACCTCCATTTACAGTATTACAACTCAAACACCAATGCGAACTACTATATGGCCCTCCTGGTTCATTATCGGCAAATCCATCTCCATTACCATCATAAGGTGTAGACCAAGATTCTCCTGCGTTATTGCTTCGATAGATTCCAATGAAGTTTTTATCTATTTCAGAACTGTCATCGTCTCCTAAAACTACAACGTAAACTCTATTTGGATCTGCATTACTTACACCAATCCTAGAACCCCCATCTCTAGAAGCGATACCACCTGTAGGATAAAACCAGCCATTGCTTTTTAAACTAAAAGTTTGTCCACCATTAGTAGATTTAAATAATTCTGATATTTTTATAGTAGGGTTATTTTTGGTAATAAATACCTCATTTGGGTTATCCGTCTTTAAGCGTATGTCCCAAATTTTATCAGTAAAAACTGTAGTCCATGTAATTCCTCCATTCGTACTTCTTTTTAATCCTAAATTTCCGCCAATTAATATTACTTGGCTATCAATGGGATTTATAGCTATAGTAGTTAAATTTAACGAATTAGCGTTTAATATGGTCGACCAGTCTTGGTCCTCCGTTTGTTGATTTATAAAGGCTATTCAGCATGCCTACATATATAATATTTTCATTCGTAGGATCAACTTTTATAACAGTTATTGATCCACCGTAGAAAAAATCATCACCTACGGATACCCAATTAATTCCTTTGTTTATCGATTTAACAGCAACCTCCAGTTTCTGACCCAGCATATAGAACATCGGGATTGGATATGGATTGGTCGAAACTGTAAATATTTACTTGAGAAGATCTTTG
>CAVYIL010000285.1:0-3318 GCA_963768325.1 uncultured Flavobacteriaceae bacterium
ACCTTAATCTAAAAGTTAAATAAAATACTCAAGAGAATAAATAGCAATATACTATATAGTAATTTACTATTTTTTAATTTTATCCGACTTTTTTAACAACAACTAGTTAATACTGAAAGAAATCATTTAAAATTCATATTTGGCTCCTCAAGCGTCGGCCAAATGTTAATTTTTAGAAAATGCTTGCAAAAAATAAGCTACCCAATTTAGGGTCCAAGTTCATGCCTATGAGGTATTCAGTATCATCTTATCAATACAATAACCCAAAATACCTTTAATTGCTTATGCTTCATTCAGTGTTCACGTTTGAGATGATCAATTATTGGTTCTATCGGAAGCTCTTCTCTTCATCAAATTCCATAAATTTTTAGAACTTCGTCCTCTCTAATTTTTTTTCAACATAAACTTGAATAGTATCTGTTTGTATATTAATAATCTCTATACCCCTATCAATAAATTCATACTCTAGAACTTGCGCTATACCAGATACCTGTTCCAATGCTTTTTTCAAAACATGACCATCATACGAATTTCCATGAAAAGCCTTAGCTACTACAATCCAGCTAATACGACTTGTATTAGCCATACTGGATTTACAAATAAATTCATAACTTTGTGAACTTTCCCTTTACCAGCATATTTCATGAAATAATTGTAAAAATATTTAAAAATTTGTTATATATCATTAGGTTATCGATGTTTTAACTTTGTTTTTTATATCTACGATTTGTAGGATTAAATTTATGAAAATTGGATGGTTGAAAAAACGTAAAATTGATGTATTTTTTAATGGTGAAGAGATTTCTTCTGACGGTGAAGTGCTACTTATTAAACAAGTTGATAAAAAAATTGGACTAACTAAAAAATTAAGCCAAGTAATAAAAGATTTGCGAATTAAGAAGAAATGCACTCATAGTTTATTTTTTATGCTTAAACAAAGAATTTTTGGTATAGCAAGTGGCTATGAAGATTAAACGATCATGAACAATTACGTAATGGTAGATTAGGTTCTGTTTGCAAAATATTTATTGAAAATATTAAATAACTGTTTTAAGATTATATCTTAATTTTAGAAGATTCTTTTAATTTAAAAGTAGATATTAAAATATGAATAAAATAAGAAAAGAAATAACAAATAATCAGTGGAATAGAATAAAACACTTCTTTCCAGATCGAACTGGTGAAAAAGGAAGACCTCCAAAAAACCACAGGATGATGGTTAACGCTATTTTATGGATTTTAAGGACTGGAGCTCCATGGAGAGATTTGCCGCCTTGCTATGGGCCTTGGAAATCTGTTTATAGCAGATTTAGAAGATGGTCTAAAGCTAGACTATGGGATGAAATCTTTACTCATATTTCAAAAAACAATAATAACGACTTGAATATGATAGATAGCACTGCTGTTAAGGCTCACCAACATTCATCTGGAGGAAAAGGTGGAAAAAAACAAGCAATAGGAAAATCTAGAGGTGGATTAACTACAAAAATTCATGTTGTATCAGACGGTGATGGATTGCCATTAAAAGTTGATTTAACTGGTGGGAATGTGCATGATAGTGTGCCTGCTGTTGATCTTTTAAAAAATATAAAATCAGATTTTCTCTTAGGAGATAAAGGCTATGATTCATCAAGAATAATTAATTTTATAAAACGCCAGGGTTCTAAAGCCATAATACCTTCTAGAAAAAGTAATAAAATTATTCGCAATTATGATAAAAATAAATATAAAAGCAGAAACTTAATTGAGTGTTTTTTAGTAAAATTAAACATTTCAGGCGAATTGCAACTCGTTATGAAAAATTAGCCAATAATTTTAAATCTATGGTTTTGCTAGGATTTATAATAATATGGACTAGATTTTAGAATCTAATTTAAAGAAATTTTTTTTATCATTTAAAAGTTAGATTTTTTTAAAGAGTAATCTCTTTTTTATTTACATAAATATTTTTTAAGAATACAGTAGAAACATTGTATTCTACTTTTATTAATCCTGAAGAGAAATAGATGACTTAAGCAGCATATTTAACTGGGTCTTTTTTAAAATAACTTCTTCCTCTTTTTGGGTTTCTCTGTAATCTTTTCATGAAAGAAGAAACTTCGTTTTTGAAATTATCTCTATCTGGAGAAGAATAACTATAAAAAAAATTAGTTTTTAAATCACAATTCAAGCGTTCATCTGGATTTAAATCTGGAGAATATGCTGGTAAATAGAAAGCTTCTATCCTATTTTTTCTTACATCTAGCCACTTTTTAAAATTTTTACTATGATGAACTTTTAAGTTGTCCAATATTACAAATATGAGAGCGTTGACCAATCAAGTGTTCAGTTCTGCTAAAAAATCGGAAGAATTTTTTAACTACGGAAGTAGTAAACTTGATGAATTTTTATAAATATTATAGCAAATGTATGAAAAACATTCAAATATTTTTTATTTTAACCTTCTAAATTATATTACTTTGCTATTTTTCTAACAACATGCTTTTTTTACATTGAAACAAATAGCAGACATTAAAAATAAATATGTAGTTTTTATAATTCCAAGATATTTTGTCCGGCATAAGCCATACTTTACTTTTAAAGTTCCAAAAACTTTTTCAATTCTAGGTCTAACTTTGGTAATTTTAGAATTTTCTCTTTTTTGTATTTTGCTTAACTTTTTGTTTCTATAGGCTTTATGCATAATTCTATTTAGATATCTATTATTTTTTAGAAAATTACTATTTTCCTTGCTAGGATAAGCTTTATCAGCGGAAACTGGGGATTTCTTTTTTAACTTTGCAGCATGCACTGTCCGTTTGAATTCTTTACTATCATGTCTATTTGCAGGTGTAACATGACCAGAAAGTATCATGTCATTTTTTTCACTTGTGCACATATGAATTTTAAAGCCATTACGTACTACATCATTCTTTTTACAAAATTTTGCTTCTTTATCTCTGGAAGGTTTATTTGGATTTCTAGATGAATCCACTATAGATGCATCAACTATGGCTCCTTTTCTTATAAGCAAACCTGCCTTTTCTATTTGTTTGTTAAAAAGTCCAAATAGTTTTTTCTCTAATTTATGTTTTATAAGCAAATTTCTGAATTTACAGATTGTAGTATAATCTGGAGTTGAATATTCAAAAGAAAAACCAACAAAAATTCTAAAGGATATTCTATCTGATAATGCGTCATCAATTTCTCTGTCTGATAAATTATAAAGATGTTGTAACAGCAGAGTCTTAAACATATTAATATTTTGAAAAGCTGGGTTTCCAACAATATTTTTATTTCTTTTTATGTGCTTGTTAAGCAATATTTCTATTGGTTTCC
>CAVYIL010000286.1:0-16756 GCA_963768325.1 uncultured Flavobacteriaceae bacterium
GCTTTATTGAGCATCAAGGTTTTTCTAAGTGGAGGCTAGCATTAGATATTATTGCTAAAAATAGATTTTTAGTTCTTGACACAGTAGAAAATGAGGAGTCATTATATTATGGTACAGGGTTTATAAGTGGCGAAGCATCGATAAAAGGACCTATTAATGAGATTGTAATTGATGTTAATGCTAAAACTGAAAAGGGAACAGTGTTTAATATTCCATTGAATGAAACAGAATCGATAGGTGATAATTCGTTTATACATTTTTTGAGTCCCGAAGAAAAAAAGGCGCGATTAAGAGGGAAAGAAATTGTTCTTAAAGAGATTAAAGGGTTAGAATTAAATTTTGAACTGGATGTAACTCATGATGCAGAGGTAGAGGTAGTAATAGATAAAAACACAGGTAGTTCATTAAAAGGGAGAGGGGCAGGAACCTTATTAATAGAAATTAACACGAATGGTAAATTTAAGATGTGGGGAGATTTTGTGGCGTATCAAGGAACTTATAACTTCAGATATGGTGCTTTTGTAGAAAAAGTATTTAAGGTAAGAGAAGGAGGAACGATTAATTGGGAGGGTAATCCATTAAATGCTAGATTGGATCTTGATGCGATATATAAAACAGAAGCAAACCCAGCTATTTTATTAGAAAATGCTACTTTGAACAGAAAAACTCCTGTAGAGGTAATTGTAGATCTAAAAGGAGAATTAGAAAAGCCTAATATTAAATTTGAGATTCAATTTCCAAATATGAGTTCTGTTGTAAAGAGCGAGTTAGAAAGTAAGTTAGAGAGCGACTCTGATAAGTCACTTCAGGCAATTTCTTTACTGACTCAGGGGCAGTTTTATAATGAATTAAAGGTGGGGTCAAACGCTGTTACAGGTAATTTAGTAGAGCGCGCCTCTAGTTTGGTTAATGATATATTTTCTGATAAAGAGGATAAATTTCAGGTGGGGCTTAATTATGTTAAAGGCGAAAAATTTAAAGAAGAAGAAACTTCTGATGAGGTGGGTGTAACAGTATCTACCAAAATCAATAATAGAATTTTGATAAATGGTAGTGTTGGGGTTCCTATTGGTGGGGTAAGTGAATCCGCAATTGTTGGCAATGTAGAAGTCGAATATCTTTTTAATGAGGAAGGATCCTTAAAAGGTAAAATTTTTAATCGCGAAAATGATATTCAATATATTGGCGAAACTCAAGGGTATAAGCAAGGAGCAGGGCTTTCTTATTCAGTAGATTTTGATGATTTTAATGAACTTTTGAGTAAGATTTTAAAAAAGAAAAAAACTGAAGATTCTTTGATAAATCCAATCGATACAATCAAAGTAGAAAAACCTAAATTTATTAACTTTACAGACAAGAAAGAATAATTATTATAATTCTATGGCTATAAGAATAAAAACTATTGGAGTAATGACATCGGGTGGAGATTCTCCAGGTATGAATGCGGCGATTCGCGCAGTGGTTCGCACATGTGCATATTATGATGTAAAATGTATAGGGTTTTATAGAGGGTTTCAAGGAATGATAGAGGGAGATTATATTGTTATGGACGCTAGGAGTGTTCGTAATATTATAAGTAGAGGAGGTACTATTCTTAAGTCAGCACGGTCTGACGAATTCAAAACTGAAAAAGGAAGAAAAAAAGCAGCCGAAAATCTTAAAAAAATTGGTGTAGAAGCAATGATTTTAATAGGAGGAGATGGTACTTTTAGAGGAGGTGAAATTTTTAGTAATGAATATGATGTGCCAATAATAGGTGTTCCTGGAACTATAGATAATGATATTGCAGGCACTAATTTTACTATTGGTTATGATACAGCATTAAATACGGTAGTAGAAGCAATTGATAAAATAAGAGATACAGCAAGTTCTCATAATCGATTGTTTTTTATTGAGGTTATGGGTCGTGATTCTGGGTTTATAGCTTTAAATAGTGGAGTAGGGGCTGGTGCAGAAGAAATTTTAATACCAGAAGAAGATTTGGGATTAGATAGGTTATTAGAATCTCTGAAACGTAGCAGACGCTCTGGAAAATCTTCTAGTATTGTCGTAGTAAGCGAGGGGGATAGAATTGGAAAAAATGTTTATGAATTAGCGGATTATGTGACTGAAAATCTAGAAAATTATGATGTAAGAGTCACTGTATTAGGTCATATGCAGCGAGGGGGATCTCCTTCTTGTTTTGATAGAACTTTAGCTAGTAGGCTTTGCGTTAAAGCAGTAGAATTATTATTGGATGGCGAAAAAAATCTAATAGTAGGATTGATAAATAATAAGGTTGCTACTACTAATTTTGAGGATGGATTAAAAGAAAAGCACGGAATAAATAAAGAATTGCTTCGTATTTCTGATATTTTATCTACTTGACATAGGTTTTGTAGTATTTCCCTTATGAATTTACGTCATTTTACTTAGCGGTAAATTCATAAAGAAAATGATATTATATTTTTGTTGCCATAATAGATTTTTTTTAATGTATATTTTCGTAGTAAAAAAAATATCGAAGGCTATCAGCAGCCTTCGATATTTTTTTGTTTAAGAATATTTTATATTGTACTGTTTTTTTACAGTAAATTCATAAGGGAAATGGTATAAAACGCTATTATTTAATAGTAGCATAAATAATTAGTTCAGCATCTTCACCTAGTTTTTCTTTTAAGATGCTTTTATCTTTTTTTCGTACAATTAATTTTTTGACAGATAGTTTTGTTGCTGGTGGAAAAGTAATCTCAACTTCTGAAGGATTATTTTTTCCTAGAATTCTACCTTGATTATTTTTTGGTAATGTGATTACCCATATTATTTTTTTCTTCTTTATAAAATTATGTTCTTTAGGGTTAGAATCATAAGTTGTCGATAAAATCCCCGGCCAATTGATATTAATATCAACGTTATGGGCTCCATCTGTAGTATATTTATCTGTATTTAGAGCAGGATAGGATGAAAATAAAAATGAACTATCACCACGATAAATTGTATTATCTTTAGTAACCGTTGATACTAAATCAAATTTATCCCATACTTTCATAATCGTTTTAAATATTTTGTATTGCTCATTAAGCTTGGCTATATCCCATGAATTAATAGTGCCTTTATCAGCGGGTTTTCTTGAAATGGCAATTTCTTTCCAATTTTTAAGTACTAAATCTATTTTTTTTGAATAATCAAAATCTTGTCTTACATATTCATCAGGTGAATATCCTGATTTTTCAAAAGCAAGAAGTAATGGATTAATTAATTTATAACCTGATGATAAATAATATTCCCCTAATTCTAAATCTTTTTTTTCTTGTTCTTCAGGACTAATAGAGCCTTTAATTAAATTTATAAAATTTTGTACTTTATAAATACGTGGATTATTGCCAAGTTTAAAGATTTCAAATTGTTTAAAACTCTTTAGTTTATCACTATCGATTTTAGTCTCAGATAATATATAAGCAAACATTTCGTATTGTTTTATACAATCTTTTTGAAAATATCCTTTGTTATTTTTTGTACGTTCTTCGATTAATTTATGGAGCCTTTGTTTTACTGCTTCTTGTTCTGTGTAACTAAAAAGTAAACTTTCTCCATATTTTGATTCTAAATACCATTTATCAAACGAGGCACTATTTTTTATTCCTGATTTATCAGTATAATTAAAGTCTTTGGTTTCATACCCAATGGTTTGATTATCCTCCCAGTGCCAAGTAATAGTAGTTTTTTCACTATCTTTAAATACTAAGTTTTCTTTAATAGGCTTATCAGATTTTAGAGTAACCCCAGAAAAGTCTGTGTTTTTATCATTGATGGCATAATCATCATTGTTACATGCTACAAGTGCAATGAAAATAAAATAACCTAAAAGTAAATTCAATTTTTTCATAATTTTCTGTGGTTTAATAATATTAGAAACAAAAAATGTTTTTGATTATTACTGTTTTATACTGTATAAATCACGGTAGTACCTTTTGGTAATTTATGGTTTTATATTGTTAAAACAATGCTTTTAGGGTGTCTTATTGTGTTAAAATAATTGTAAAAATGTGTTTTTTAGAGGTATTGTTTTGATTTATAATAGTTTTCGTTTTTGTATGTTTTTTACATTTACATAATCATAAGGTAAGTCTTTAGATTGTTTTTTACCTAAAAAAGATAGATTCTTACAAATAATTTAGATGGTAAATTGTTTTTTAATCAGGTAAAGAGTTAATGCTTATAATTAAGAGGTATTCGCATATTGTTCTCATTTCATAAATAACCTTTTGTCGAAAATATTGGTTTTATAGCGATTAAACACGTGTAAATATGCAGACTTCTTACGTGTAACTATTTCTTTTTTAGTACTTTAATTGAAGATTTAAACCAGTATATAAATAATAAATCATGATTTTTTTAAATAATAGATATATTGTTTTGAATATGTTAAAGAGTTAATTAATATTAAATAAACCCAATGTTATGAAATACACTAAAGAACAATTAATAGAAGCTCAGCAAAAGTATAATGAAAAATATTTAAACAGCCCAGAAGATGAAATCGGATGTATAGAGTTGGGAAGGGGGTGTGCAGAGCTTCAGATTGATTATTTATTGAATTTTGTTTCTTAATAATTAATTTTAAAAATGAAATAACCATACAAAATCGACAACTAGTATGAATAACAAGTTGATGTTTGTTCATATTATAAGCATGCCCAGTTAATTTTTTTAACTGGGTATTTTTTTAAAAAAAGATTAGTGATGTTAGTATTTTAGCCCCCGATAAGTTCGGAGTGTTCTTTTAAATTTCAAAAAGGTATCTTAATATGTTGTAATTTAGGATTAGCTGTATTATTGTGGTATATTTTTCATAAAGAATGAGATTTGTCATTTATTATGGTCTGTACTCAACATATATTTACGGTATAATAAAAGAATAATGTTGTCAGCAATGCTATAATTACAATTTCTTATTTTATTAATTAAGAAGTTTGATAACAGAATGTTAAATGAATAATTAAACACAAATAAAAATGAAAAAGCGCACACCGATTTCACAAATTATGTCGACTGATATTATCACAGTTAATAAGACAAATACATTAGAGGAGGTAAATCAATTGATACAAGATAAGCATATTAGACATGTACCTGTAATGTCTGGTGATATAGTAGTAGGTATGTTAAGTAAGACTGATTTACAAAAAATTAGTTTTGTTAATTCTTTTGATGGTGATGATTTAACTACCGTGATGTATAATGCATTAACTATTGAGCAGGTAATGACTAAAAAACTTACTGTTGTTCAGAAAAACGACACTATTTATGATGTAGCTGTTATACTTTCTAAAAATGATTTTACAGCACTGCCTGTTTATGATAACAATAAGATAGTGGGTATAGTTACAACTACTGATTTAATTAAATATTTGATAGATCAATTTTAGTGATTAAATCAAAGGTTGCTTATTATACTTCCTTTTTAAATAAATTTGATAGTTAAAATCACCGTAGAGATATGCGGTGGTTTTTTTGTTTGGGTAAGTTTAATTTTTTTATCAAATAATCGAATCTGTATTATAGATTGTTACCATTTTCTTTATTCCAAAAAGTTAAGTTTATAAAGGAACGAATTTCTACATCAAAAAAATAACCCTACACTTTAAATGGAGGGTTATTTTGATTAAAATCAATTATTTAATGCGTTAATTGTGATCTATATAGCAACCACAACTAGGAGTTAAAAAACTTTGCGATTTTCCATGCCAAGGAAAAGTTTTATTATGTTTTTCATTTTCCCACCAGAATTTAGTTCTCTTTTTAGGGTGATTTCCGATCTCATTCATCGTATCCGTATCATATAATCTACCATTGACCATTGTGTATTTTACGGTTTGACTATTTCGGATATCCTCTAGCGGGTTTTTGTCTAGTACAATCAAATCTGCTAGTTTACCTTCTTTAAGAGATCCAATATCATTGCCAGCACCTATATAATTTGCACCATTGATGGTAGCGGCTTGTAATGCTTGCATGTTGCTCATACCACCTTGTTGTAACATCCATAATTCCCAATGCGAACCAAGACCTTGTAACTGTCCGTGACCTCCAAGGTTTACTTTTACTCCTTTATTAGCTAGATCAGTAACCGTTTTAGAGACTAGAATGTGTCCATTTTCATATTCATCTTCTGGTATTATAGTACGATGACGTGATCTAGAATCAATTATGGATCTAGGTGTATATTTAAGAAGTTTTTCATTTTCCCATACTTTATCTTTTTGGTAAAAATAAAACTCTCCGTTAACACCTCCATAAGTAACGATAAGGGTAGGGGTATATCCTGTTTTACTGGTTTTCCATAATTCTGTAACATCTTTATAAACTGGAGCTACAGGAATATTATGTTCTACACCTGTATGACCATCCATAATCATAGTCATGTTATGATAGAATGTTGATCCTCCTTCAGGAACAACATTAATTTTCATTTTGCGAGCAGCTTGTATCACTTGTTGTCGTTGGTCTCTACGAGGTTGATTGTAGCTTTTTACGGATTTAGCACCAAAAGCTTTAGTTCTTCTGATAGAAGATCTGGCGTCTTCTATGGAGTTAATTTCTGCTTTAAAATCTCCTTCGGCACCATATAGAATAAATCCAGTAGAGTAGAGGCGTGGTCCTACCATACTACCTTTTTTTATCAATTCTGACATTGCAAAAACAGTTTCGGTGTTAGCGGATGGGTCATGAGATGTAGTTACTCCAAAAGCAAGGTTAGCATATAATTGCCAATGTTTTTGGGTTGTTAATCCATATCTAAATGCACCGACATGTGCATGTGCATCTACAATACCAGGCATAATGGTTTTGCCAACCATATCATATATTTTAGTGTCTTTCGGTATTGTTATAGCTGAGGTTTTTCCTATTTTTTTAATTCGATTACCAGAAATAAGTATTGTACCGTTTTCGATAATTTGATCCCCCTCCATAGTAATAATACGAGCATTAGTAAATGCTATTTTACCCTCAGGTATGTCTGTCTTTACTTCTAAATTAATTTTAATTCCTTTTGTGGTAATCTCACCCACTTTTTCTGGAGAATTTGGTAAAAAAGTAAATCTATTTTTTATTTCGTTAGAGAAATACTCATCTCCTAAAGTCCAAAATACTTTTTTACAATCTACAGACCAATGAATATTAACACCTGCATCTTTAGCTATTTGAGAAACAGGAACTGCTTTTGATTTATTATCTAGAGTTATTTCTTTACCATTTAGTACTAGTGGTGCAATGTATACTTTATGTAAGTTAGTGAAAGCTATCCATTTGTTATCAGGACTAGGTACTAATCGGTTAGCAAGTTTAGATTTTATATGTGTTTTTTTATCTTTACCATTAATATTTACAGTAACTAGCGTTTTGGTGAGTTCTCCAAAATAAGTACCACCGGTTTGATAAAAAATTCGTTTACCATCTTTTGTAAAAGTAGGATATTCCCCTTCTTCAGAAATTAATTTAGTGTTAGTTCCTGTTGCAGACATTGTGTATATTCCTGCATTTTTAGTAAATGACCTGCCTTGATCATTATTTCCTTCTTCTTTTTTGTAAACTATTAGATCATTGGACGGATTATAAGCTGGAGTTCTGTAAATACCTTTTTCAGTTGTTAGTTTTATTGGTGCTCCTCCTGTAGCAGGAATCTTACATATAGCGCCTAAATTTTCATCATTCCATGTTATGAATATAATATGTTGGCCATCTGGAGAGAAATTAGGTTCGAATTCAAAATCTGTACCTTTAGTTAATCGTTGTGGCTTGCCATTTGGTAACGTTTTACTCCATAGTTGACCAAGGGCACTAAATACAAGAGTTTTTCCATCGGGTGAAGTTACTGCATGTTTGATTATATTGGCTGTAAATGTATCAGTAGATACTGGAGAATTAAAGTGTACTGTTTCGGCAATTTTGATATTGGCATTAACCGTAAATGGAATTGGAGTAACCGTAGAGTTTTCAATATTAATTTTATTTATTTTTCCACCTGACCAAAATATAATTTCTTTATTATCAGGTGTCCAACTAAAATTAGGATATACTCCAAAGATTGCCCAAGCTTCTTGTTGATCTTTATTTAATTGGTCATAAATAGGCCATTCTTCGTTTGTTTGTAGATCATGGATATACAATACAGTTTTGGTACGAACCCGTTTTATAAATGCTAATAATTTACCATCTCTAGATACTTGTGGTCTTGCAGCTCCTCCTGGTCCTCCAGTAATAGTGCTAGTTTTTCCTGTTTCGAAATCATATTTTTGGATTGCATAAATTTCTTTGTTAGGGTCTTTGTTGTATTGAAAATAACCTCCAGGATACATGTCTTCACTATAGTACAAGTATTTACCGTCGGGCGATATATTAGGTTCATTAACGTCTTGTTGGTCATTTTTTCTTTTGGTAAGCTGTAATCCTGTTCCACCAGTGATGTGGTATTGCCACATCTCTCCAGCTCCTATAGAACGTTCTGATGAAAAATGTTTTCTGGCTACTAAATAATTGCCATCGGGCATCCAAGTAGCATTATTCAATAATCTAAATTTTTCTTTAGTGACTTGTTTAGGATCACTACCGTCTGAATTCATGATCCATATATTGTCTCCTCCACCTGCATCGCTTGTAAATGATATTTGTGTACCGTCTGGGCTGAATCGTGGTTGAATTTCGAAAGGTATTCCGGATCGTAGTATTGTAGCTTTTCCGCCAGACATTGGGATTGTATAGATGTCGCCAAGCAGATCAAAAACTATTGTTTTACCATCGGGGCTTATGTCTAAATTCATCCATGTGCCTTGATTTGTTGTGAATTTATGATTTTTATAATTGAATGTTTCTCCAGGATTGGAGACATCCCATTTTTTTTCTTCTTTGTCTTTTTTGTCCTCTTGAGCTTGACTATGAAATAGTATGAGTGTTCCTAATAATAGTGTGGTGATGATATATTTATGCATGATGGGTAATTTATGAAATCCAAAAATAATTTTAAATTTAGTAATGTGGCTTAAGATACTATAAATCTATTTTTATGTCTATAATTTATCTCTATTTGTTTATACGTTCGTGTGTATTCTCGAATTCTGATGCTAATGAGTTTATCTTAGACTTAAGTAGTAATTTACTGATATATCTTTTAGTATAGATTTGTGTTATAAAGTGTTTTGTATAGATACTCTTAGATTGAGAAAAAGCAAAAAAAAATAAACATAATTATACTATGTTTTTTTTCTTTTATAGGTGTAATTAAACTACAATATATCTGTTAATTAGTGTGTTACCATTTACCAGATAATACATTTCCATATTTTTTAATATTCTTTTTATTGATATAGCCATTATTAGATTTGGATAGGTTAATATCACGTACACCAATAATTCCACTTTTCATAGCAATACCTGCTTTAGGTTGTAGTAATGCATAGATTTTACTGGTTTCTGCATCTACAATATAATGTTGATATATATAATCTCCACTTACAGGTACCGGAACTAATATTAAATAGGCAACATCATTTTTTCTAGAAATAATAGCTTCTTTCCATTCTTCTTGAGTTGCTATTTTAAAATTAGAATCATAATATTTTTTTATACTAGCTTCAGTAAGTTTCTCATTTAAAAACATTTTAGGAATGTATTTTAGCCCTTGTTCTTTTGCAATTTTGATTGCTTGATTCTCTTTTTCTATTTCCTCCCACCTGTATTTTATTCTTAAATATTGTAGGGCTTCCATTATTAGTTTTACAACGTGGAAACGATCTGTAACCAAGTAACATTCAAGGAAACACATTCTTGAAGCCAATTGCATATTGTTTGCCATATCAAGGGTTATTTCCTTTACCAATTTTCTTTTATCTAATGGGATTTTGTTTAAAACACCAATAATATCTTGACTTTTTGTGCCCTTTATAGAGGCTACTAATGTTTTTTTCTTTCCTCTTCCATTTTTGTTGGTGACAAAGGTATAGAGTTCTCCTTTAGACAGACTCACTTCGTCGATGCTTAAATGTTCTCCAATGTTTTCAGGATAAATTAAATAATCTTCGGAGTGACTTAACTGTTCCCAGTCCTTAAAACCACTGATTTTTTTCTTATAATGGCGTTGCAACAAATTGGCTTTAACACCGTAATAACTAGATATTTTACTTATTGTATCTTCTCGAGTCTCTACCTGTATCTTTTAAAAAATCTGAAAGTTCAATGGTTAATTTTGAACCCTCAGCTATAATAGAATAATTACTTTTTATTTTTTTTGATTTGCCGACCTTATTACGCCACCTTCGCCTTCTTATACATAAATAAACTGCTTTACCTCTTATGGGAAAGTCTTGTATTTGTTTCCTGTCATAAAAACCTTTGGACTCATATTCAAAAGACCTATATTCTTTGGGGATTATGTTTTTCTCATCTAAATAGATATAAAAACAGTCTTGCTTAGTTTGTAAATTGTCCAATTCTTTAAAATCAACAATATCAAAATGAGTTAATAGTCCTTCTGGCAAAATTGAAGAAATTATTGAAAAATTCATTCCATTTTTTATGCAAACTTAAGGCTTCTCCCCACCTTTTTTATGCGACCCCTCTTTTCTTACTTTTCGATTTCATAAGCCCAATAATAAGGATTTATTAGCTAAAAAAAACAAACTAATTTATGCTCTTGTTAATAACTTGGTGGGAAGAAAACTAAACTAAATCCCCCCCTAGAAATGCCATCTTTTCTATGGGAGGTAATGAATAATAATAATTATTCTTTTGTTACAATAATTTGTTTACTAATTTTTATTTGTTTAGAAATCGAACTAGTAATACTATCCTTATTTTGACTAATAACATCTTCGATATATCCATCAAAAACAAATTCACCTTCCTCATTAAAATTTACCTTAAATGGAATACTGTTTTTATCTTTTATTATCTTACAAGAATAAGTCGTATTGCCTTTTAAATCTTCAATACTATTAGCCTTTTTGAACACTCCATAATGAAATACTGTAGATCTTGTTTCGTTTTCTTTAAGCTTTAGAGTATCTAAATAGACTTTATAAAAAATCTCACCGTACTCATCTGTATTTAATTTATGAGTTTTAGGAAACCTAAGAAAAACCCTTTGTTTATCAACCTCTTCACTAGTCATTGTATGTTTTTTTACAGGAGTAACCTTTTTTCGAATCCTAATTTCTACTGTTCTAGTTTGATCCCCAACATTATCATAAAAATTCTTAGTAATAATAGTTTCCTTTAGATAACCACCTAACTCATACTCACCTTCTTCATCAAAAGTAATATGAAAAGGAATAGGTGTTTTTTTATTTTTTAAAACAAAACTATCTAAAGGCATTTTTTTAAGCTCCTCAATAGTAGGTGTTTCTTTAAATTTACCAACATATAAAACTCTTATTCTTTCCCTTTTTTCATTTAGTTCTATCGTATCTAAATCGGATGTAAACTGCACTTCTCCATATTCAGAAGCATTAATTTCAGGATTTTTCGGAAAATCAATCGTTAATTTAGAATTACTAATCTTAGCAATCGTTTTGTTCTTATTCGTTATTACATAAAAAGAGCTTGTTGTAGCTACAATAACCAAAAGAACACATAATCTGTTTAAGTTTTTGAAATTCATCATTTTAAGCATTATTATTAAAATATTTCACTAAAGTTTTGTAGCACACTCTTATTATAAAATAGAAATCATCTCCAAAAGATCATTTTTAGGCTACTACCATTAATTTTTTAGCTAATATATATTAAAATAAAAAAAATAATCAGAAAGTCTTAAAATTACCTTAACAAGAATTACCTATTATAACAGAAATAAACACACACTATTTTATTTTAATAATTTGACTTACAAAACATTAAAAGAAAAAGCAAAAATTTAAAATCATTAAAATATATTATTAAAAAATATAATATCTCGATTGCCAAAAACTTAGTAAGATGATTAATAACTTTGTGGAGCAGATAAATCATAAAGAAATAATTTCATATAATGAACACTATAGAAAACAACAACCCTATTGAACATTTTCAGCAATGGTTCTACGAAGTTGAACAAAACCATCCAGAAGATGAAGTGAATGCAATGACACTTTCTACTATCGGAATAGACGGTTTTCCAAAAAATAGAATTGTGTTATTAAAAAGATTTACTTGGGAAGGTTTTATATTTTTCACCAATTACAACAGTGAAAAAGGAAAATCAATTACCAAAAACAATAAAGTTTCTATACTATTTAATTGGAAAAAATCTAAACGAGAAATTTTTATCTCTGGAATAGCAGAAAAAATTGCTAAAAATTTGTCGGATGGTTATTTCGAATCTCGCCCAACAGGAAGTAAATTAAGTACTTGGGCTTCTGAACAAAGTAATATTATTCCTTCAAGAAAAATATTAGATGATAGATTAGCATATTATGATACAAAATTCAAAAATAAAAGCATACCAAGACCAAAACACTGGGGTGGTTATATAATCAAACCGCAACTCATCAAATTCATTGACCATAATTTTCCTATTTATGAAAATGTAATTACATATAAACTTCAAGAAGATTATAATTGGTCTAAAGAAACAAATTATACAGGAGTTTAGAGCACTACAATTATTTTGAAAATCTCCAATCAATCATGCAATACTAAAAAGGGAATTTCTGTATGATAGCTAATTTCTTCAACTATGGGTTTAAATAAAATACGCTGAAAAAAGTTTAAATTCTTAGCTACCATAGTTATCATATCAATATTTCTACTTTCAGAAAAAGACTGAACCGCAACTTCTATACTCTGATTAGATAAAAAGTGAAAACTATGTTCCAATTCATGAAGAAAATCATCTAAAAAATCTTTATTCTTTTTTTGTATATCCGTTAGCTCTCTTTCTTTTTTGGCTATGTGTAACACCCTTAATGCTGCATCATTCATGCTTAAAATTTCGGAAATAGCATCTAATACTCTACTCTTATAATACATGTTAAAATCCGTAGGAAAAGCAATTTCTTTTGGTACTCGATATTTGGCGTTTTCTGGGATAACCAAAACAGGACATTTTACTTTGGTTATAACATCCCCCGTATTACTTCCCACCACCACTTCTTTTAGTCCAGAGGCTCCTTTAGTGCCCATTACTATATAATCTATTTTCTTTTCCTCTATTTGTTTTCTAATCGCTTCTACAAAGAAAATACTTTTTTGTATCGTAAAAAAGTGATGTTTTGTATTCTGAGGTAATTTATTAATTCTTATAAGTAATAACTGTAATTGATCCGTAACACTCAGAATACCACTTTTTACTTCAATATCAGCTTTTGCTTGATAATAAGACTCACTATTCATCAACTCTTCAAAGGGAGAAACGTGTAGTATATAAAAATTACAGTCTATCTCTTTAAAAAATGACAACGCATACACTATGGCATTCCAAGAATTTTCTGAAAAATCAGTAGGAATTAGAATATTTTTCATTTTTTTACGGTTATTATATCAAATGTATCATGGCAGACTGATGAAAAGAATGATAAAAATCAGTTTATGCAAATTTCTCCTCTTATACCATTTTCCTTATGAATTTACTGTAAAAGAAATAGAATTACTCTACTAGTTGAAGACCAGATAAATCTAATATTCTAATATTACGTCCTTCAATTTCGATAAGTTTATCTTTTTTAAAACTCGATAAAGTTCGTATTAAACTTTCTGTAGCTATACCCGCTACACTTGCCAAATCATTTCTCGATATTTTAATATTATCATCTGGTTTTTTATTAAGAACTTCTGCAAATTGCAAAATGGTTTGAGCTGTTTTTTTGCGTACTGAACTGTATGCCATCTGTAATAATTGTTCTTTTAATTCTGCAAGATTATCCACAAGTAACTCCATTAATTCTAGAGATATACCTTTGCTATTTTCTAATATTTCTTTAAGATTTTTTTTAGACATACTCACTAATTCTACATTTTCTACCGCAGTTGCAGATTCTTGATAAGGTATATTATCGATAAAAGATGTAAATCCTAAAAAATCATCTGGTTTATACAATGCTGTGATAAGTTCTTTACCATTTTCATCCATTTTATGATTTTTGACCACTCCTTTTAAAATTAAATATATTTTATTAGAATGCTCTCCTTTTTTAAAAATAGACTCTCCTTTTTTATACTTTATTATCTCTCCATGATCATCAAAAAAATTTTTGAGTTCATGAATATTTTTTATATCCTTTTCATTATTCTTATCATTAGCGATGAATGAATTTCCTTCTATAACATTAGCTATAATAGAGGCTTTTGCAAGACGACTCTCTATTGCACTTAATAATTCTTCTTCATCAAAAGGTTTTGTTAAATAGTCATCCGCCCCCATATCCATCCCTTTTCTAATTTCTTTATGCTCTGTTTTAGCAGATAAAAATATAAAAGGAATGTGCTTCGTTTTATCATCGTGTGCTAGTGCTTCTAGAACCCCATATCCATCAACCTCAGGCATCATAATATCACAAATAATTATATCTGGATTCTCAGTCTTTGCGCTTGATATCCCTACCTTTCCATTAGGAGCTATAATCACTTTATAATTAGATAATTCTAATAGCTCAGCAGTATTTTCTCGTAGGACTACATCGTCTTCTATTAAAAGGATAGTTTTCATAATGGGGTATGATTATTAATAATTGGTATCCGAACAATAAAGGTTGAACCTTTATTTAATTCACTAGTAAAAGTTATATCACCTCCAAGACTTTCTAAGTGGGTTTTTACAATATTTAACCCAATTCCTGTACCTTGATCTAACAAGGCATTTTCTGCTCTAAAATATCGATTAAAGATATATTTTTGTTCTTTCTCAGGGATTCCGATACCTTGATCCACTATTTCAAATATTAAAATGGCATTTTCAATACTAACAAACAAATCGATAACTGTATTTTCACCTGAATATTTTATTGCATTATTGATCAAATTTGTTAAGGTTAATTCTAATATTTTTTCATCAAAATTTATGATATAATCATCAATATCTTTTGGATAATTAATCTGTTGCCCTGTTTTGAGCAGCATATTAGCATCATAAACCACTTCGTTAACAACTTTACTTAACGGAAATGTTGTAAACTTATAACTTACTTTACCCGTTTCTAAACGCTCAATAGTCAAAAAATCATTTAGAATATTATTCAAATATTTTACTTTATTTTTAATAATATCTATATGTTTATCTCTCTTTTTCTGTTGTTCTGATTTTGTATATTTTTTCGCTAATGTAGCAGAAGTAAGAATTCCACTTAAAGGTGTTTTAAATTCATGAGATACTAAAGATAAAAATTTAGTTTTTAAAACATTAAGATCTCTTTCTTTTTTTAAAGACTCTTTAATTTTTGCTTCGGCTTTTTTACGAAGTCGTACTTCTTCCTCTAAATCCTTAATAGTTGTGTGAAGCTTTTTGGTTCTTTCTGTTATCTTTTCTTCTAATCGGGTATTTAACTCTTGTATCTCTCGCTCCTGTTCTTTACGAACAGATATATCCATAACCAAAGCCATTATAAAAGTTTTACCATATATTGTAAATGGATTGAGTCCTACTTCTACAGGAAAAATGGCACCACATTTTTTAAGACCAAAAAGCTCTCTTCCTTGCCCCATTTTTCGTTTAACACTGTGGTCAAAATATTTTTTAAAATGATCTGAGTGACCAGAATGATATGACTGGGGAATAAGCGTATCTAATTGTTTCTTTATTAATTCGTCCTTATCATACCCGAAAATTTCTTCTACAGAGGAATTTGTTGCTACAATTTGTTGATTTTCATCTATAACTAAAATACCTTCTGATAAAGCTTTAGAAAGAGTACTAAATATATTTTCATCGGATTGTAGCATAAATTATGAAGTATCAATTTGTAATGCTTAATATACAATTCTCCTTTTAAAATAAAAAAGACAAATCATATATCTTAATAGTACAAAAATACAAGAAAAAGCCGATAAAACAGTATCTAAATAATTACAATATACCCTCTTTATATCGCCGAGATAATTAATTTTAAGAAACAACATTATTAATAAAAACTGACATCTCTTTGCTTATATTTTTTCAAAATAAAAACAGTAAGAAAGACTCTTATTAAGTTATTTTGTTTAAACCTCAAAATAATGTTATATCTCCAAAAACAATCACTTCCCTCCATGATAATTTAACATCTTTTTTTTCAAAACAAAAAAATAGTACCTATTTATATTTATTATTGTAATTTACAAGAACACAAATACAACTAGTTAATCTGATTACTATTAATTAAAGCCAACTTATATGATTTCTAATAAAAAACAATTATTTATCAAAACGACGTTCACGTTTTATATTTTCATAATTTCCACTTTTTCTGTTTTTTGTCAAAATCATGAATATTCTCCCAATCCTAAGTACCCTTTATTATTCAAAACGATACCTCTGATAACAGATGAATCACCCGAATGGGTTAAAATGATGTATAGTAAAGAACCGAATATATTTAAGATTAATGCAGCATTTAAAACTTATTATCAAAACCATTTATTTCAAAAAAACACGCATACTCAAAATCTCAAATATTTTAATAGATTCGTTAAAAATCAAAATTACCTATTAGAAGATGGAAGCATACGCCAACCAACTATAGAACAAGAAAAAAAGAAAAAAAAGATTATTAGAAACAAGGCTACCTAATAATTTCTCTAGTAGTTCAGCTTGGTCTTCTATAGGCCCTTT